>JANOWZ010000501.1:0-4361 GCA_031418155.1 Deinococcales bacterium | reverse complement strand
GCGGTGCGTTCCATGCGCATCAACCCCGATGGTACAGCCTGGTTTGGGATCGAAGCGCCCGTTCCTGGAATCATGGCTCCAAGTTTTGCGCTCGATGCTCGCTTGTGCCAAACAATGGTCAGCGACGGTTTGAAGCTGGGTGCGAAATTGTTTGTGGCCGACATTGAAAAACCCAGTGCCAAGCTGGACACGCCCGCCTATCAGGATTTCGCACGATTGGGTTTTACCCGACCGTACTTCAGAAGCAATTACGTGTTCGCGCTGTAAGAACCCCGAGCCACACGTTCAAACCCATTCCCGACTCGAGCGGATCAACCTCGAGAGAAAGGATTAATCATGCATGCAGCAATTCGTCAAGGCAAGATCAATTGAGATGCGGACGAAAGTCTGCATAATCTGTCCATGACGCAAAATCTGATCCCAGCCATTGACGCTTTCACCGCCTTCACCGACCGGTACGCTGACCTCTTCCATGACAAACGCCTGCACAAAGGCTTCCAAGCTTGCATCACCGGTATCCTCGCCAGCGGCACCACCCGCTTGAGCCGCATCGCTCGGGCCGCCCCTCAAACTGGTCTCGCGCCGCACAGTGAACGTCGTTTCAGACGCATGATGCACAATCAGAATAAACGCAGTGACCTGAACGCTGAAAAAATTGGTAAGAAGATTCTCGAGCAAGGTGCGGAACGGCTTCGCAACTGCGATGAAGTCAAAGTCATTCTGGATGGCAGCGATCTCAGAAAACCGTACAGCACCAGCTTGGAGCACCTGAGTACCGTCAGGGATTTGAATGGTCATCCGATCCCTGGGTATCCAACTCTGAACGCCATTGGTATCAATCCTGCTGGACAGCAAACGTTGCTGTATCACAAGACGTACAGTCCACTTGAGACGGATTTCAAAAGTGAACGCGATGAGGTCAGAACAGCGATTCAAACCATCACCACAGCCTTACGAGCGCAGGGTGTGGGTCGAATCATCTGGATTCTTGATCGGGGTTTCGATGATCGCAAAGTCATCGATTGGATTCTCGAAACCAAAGCGTGCTTCGTGATCCGAGCCCAACATGATCGCGTGGTCAGCACTGAACTCAGCGGACCAACACAAAAATTGTTCAAAGTCACTCGAGCCGAACCAATCCTTGGCACGTTCAGCATGAAACGACCCGTGCTGGTTGATGGGAAACTCAAGAAACGACCAGTGCAAGCCACGGCTCGAGCAGGCACGGTTTGGTTGTCAGCACCAGCCATTCAGGTTCATGCTGTCGCGCTCGAATTCGTTCAGGCTCGAGGGAAACGTGATGATGCGGGTTGGATGCTACTCACGAACTTACCGGTTGAATCATTCGAAGCTGCCCAGCACGTGATTTTCTTGTACGTTCTGCGTTGGAGTATCGAAGAGGTATTCGCTTGGACGAAAACAGCTTTGGATTGGGAATCAACGCAACTGCTCGAGTTCAACGCATTCGAGTTACTCGTGGCCATGGCATGGGTGACGGCAGCGTTCGTGTTCGAGTTGAGTGATTCGCTCGAGTCGAGTGTGCTGGAGCGGATTGCGTTTCTGGGTGGGTTTGTTCCTCGGGCGGGTTCGAGTCCGGGTCGTCGGGTGTTGGTGTTGGGTTTGGGGCGCGTGTTGGCATCGTTGTTGGTGGAGCAAGTGTTGGATGTGCATGAACGAAATGCGTTACGCGCAGCGTTTATTCGTTAAATGAATAACATCCGCATCCCAATATGCAAGCGAATCCTGTGCTGGACAGTGGAAATCTGCGATTTCGCTCCGACAACCCAAGCCACCTTAACATCAGTCCTCGAGCCCAACCTCAACCTGAAGTGTGTTACACAGCGTGAATGGCTCAGACTGTATTTGTTGCCATGCAGCCCGCTTTGAACTTGAGCCGATTGTGATTCGCGTTCGGGTTTCTCGCCTTGAGGGTGCTGATGTTGCTGATGCAGGCACCTATGAAATGAAACCCTCGAGCAATTCCAAACCGGTACGCAACCCATCGAGCGCATCGAACAGATCGTGTTCAATCTCGAGGCTGTGATCGGCGTTCTCCATCACCAGCACTTGCGCCCCGGTGCCCTCGATCGCCGCCAGGTATTCGGCATCGTAATGCTGATCGTTCGTGCCGATAATCACCAGTGAAATCCGCGCCACACTGAGGATGCTTGAGCGGACATCTTCGCGTTTTAAGAGGGGTGTGATCCAGACGAATTTCGCGGGTTGCAATCCGGGTTCGTCCAGCAAAGAAAGCATCGCTATCGTGCCGATGGATTTCCCAACTGCGACCAGCTTCTTGTACGACCCTCGAGCGTTCGCCGCGTGATACGCATTGGCGGCATCGGTCAGAATCCAATGCAGGCGTTCGTCTTCGGGCTCGTTCTGGAAGCTCGAGCGCCGGTAGTTGTAGTCCACCTCGAGCACATCCAAACCGCCATCCAGCAAGATTTTGCTGCTGTAATACATCACCGGCATGTGCATGCTGTACCCAATGCCCGGAAACACCAACCCGAGTGTGCCAGACGGCTCGGCCTTCTGATGGAACGTGTTCAGAATGGGTTCGTTGTCAAACCCGATGATCTCGAGCCTGGACTGCTGGTGTGTCACGGTTCCCCCCGGTTGTGAGCATGTTAACCCGAACGCAGCGCGTCCTGTACGGCTTAAGGTAACATGATCACCTGATCGGCAACCGCGACAGCGCCCGGATGGTTGCTGGCGATGATCACCGTCAGACTCGAGGTTCGCAAGCGTTGCCAGAGTTCGTCCGCCGTCTCGTCATCAAGCGCGGAGCTTGGATCGTCCAAGGTCAGCACGCCCGGACGGTCAAACGCGGCTCGAGCCACGGCGAGTCTGGCGCGTTGACCGCCGCTCAAACCGGTGTTGTTGGTGAGCAGCACTTCGGCGTGAATGCTCGAGTCCTGATCCAAAACTGCTAGGTTCGCCGCGTGATTCCAGGTGCCGGTGCGATGCAAGGCGATGTTCTCGAGCAGGCTGGCATCGACAAATTGCGGCGTGGCGGCGAATCCGGCGAAACGCTCGAGTGAATCGAAGGTTTGCGATCCGCTTTGAATCCGTGCTTGGGCCGGTCCTCGCCCGAGCAACGCCTCGAGTACAACGGTTTTTCCCGTGCCAACCGCGCCTTGAATCACGGTGATGCTGCCCGCCCGAATGACGAACTCGAGCGCGGCTTGCTGGTTCGGCAGGTTTTCGATCCGGCAGTGCAACGGCTGTGACAGGCTCGAGCTTGGCGCATCCGGCGCTCGCGTCGTGTCGATGCGTTCATGGCTGATGCTGCCGGGTCCAACCGTTTCGAGCAGGCGACGCTCGGCGGCCAGTGCGCTGCTGCGTGCGGTCAGCAACTCACTGAGGCGCAACGGCACGAACAACAACCAATCCAAGTACAAGGTGAACAGCGCAAATTGGCCCGCCGTCAAACGGCCTGCGAGCAGTTCTCCGGCGCTGAACAGCAAGACCAAGGCGGTTGCCAAGCTGGGAAAGTTGTCCATCACGCCGTCGATGATGCCGCGCCATTGCGCCATGCGAATGCCCGCCGCCTGCACTCGAGAGCGAACCTCCAAGAAATGCGTTACCGCCTTTTCCTGCCCGCCGTGCCGCTGCACAACTTCGGCGTTGCGTAACAATTCCTCGAGTGTCGCCGAAGAATCCGCCTCGAGACTGGCGTTTTCGTTTTCCAAATCCACCAGGCGTTGGCGCAAGGTGCTCACGCCGAAGACGAATGCGGCCATCGGTACGAAGGTTGCCGCCGTGATCCACGGGTTGATGCGCCATAGCAACACCAGCGCGACCATTCCAAAGATGACTCGAGCGAACGAACGGTACAGTTCTGCCGGGAACCAACTGATCGGGAAAGTATCACCAATGCGATTCACCAGCACTGCGACCGGCTGGATTCGATTCTCGAGCGCCACCCGAAACGCATTGATCTGGAATCGCTCGAACATGCCGAAAATCAAATCCCATTGCGCCATCGTCCAATTGCGCATAACAAGCGCGTACAGCACTTCCAGGCCCGCCAGTGCGATCGCCAACCACAAACCTCGAGGCACGAAATCTGCGCCAAGTTGGTCAATCAATTGCTGAATGACGAATCCCGTCAGTAATGGCACGCCCTGCCACGCACACTGCCAGAAAAGCGCGATCCAAAACACGCCACGGTGCGCCAACAAAACACGCACGGCGCTCACAACCACGCCTCTGCTATCTGTACCGCATCTCGAGGACCGAACGCCGTGACCAGACCCGCCTCCAAGACCAACAGGTGCGAACACACCTCGAGCGTTTCCTGACGGTGCGCAATCACGAACACGGTTTTCTCGTGTGCCAACGCCAGTAAAGTTTGC
>JANOWZ010000500.1:0-2000 GCA_031418155.1 Deinococcales bacterium | reverse complement strand
TAAAACCATGCTCGAGAAAGTCGCCTTCAAAAACTTCCTTGCCCTGCGCGATGTTGAGGTGGACCTCGAGCCGTTCACGGTGATTGTCGGACCGAATGCGTGCGGGAAGAGTACGTTGCTCGAGGGGATTCACCGGATTTGTGAGGCAAAAACCCAGGAAATTGAATATGAATATGACGTTCCAGATGACTACCACGAATCCCTGGACGCTTTATATTTTCCACCAAGATTTACAATTCAGCAAAGAAGTTCAAATACGAATGGAAACGTATCTTTTTCGGCGTTTCTGTCAGAACCCAATTTCTTCTTATCATTTATATTTACAGAAAAAGATCAATGTTGGTATATCGATAACGGAGACGATAAATATATAACTTCTGGTTTTCAAGGTTTAATGGTAGATAAACTTCCATATTCAATCTTTCTAAAATTAAATGGCGTTCGAATGTCAAAAGCATCATATAGTCCAGCGTTAAAACCTTACCTCGAGTCTGATGGCTCTGGCATTGCGACACTTTGCGAGAATTTGCAAGAAGAAAAACCCGAAATTTTTACAAAAATTCAGGAACTACTCAAAAAAATTATCCCTTCGATTCAAAGATTCAGGTTAACTCGAGAAAACATAGATTGGACTGGTTGGGTCAACACTCCAGAAGCGTCAAAACCACAACAACCCAGTGTTGTAGGGAAAAAACTCGTCTTCGATTTTGAAAACGCTGCCGACGTTCCTGCCGATTTCGTCAGCGAAGGAACGCTCATCACCCTTGCATTGCTTGCCGCAACCGCTGGCGCGACAGACAACCACATCGTCCTCCTCGACGACATCGAACGTGGGCTTCACCCTCGAGCCATCAAAGATTTGATCGCACAACTTCGGGCGTTGCAACAACTCAATCCGGGCTTGCAGATCGTGGCGACCACGCACTCGCCTTACGTGCTGGATTATCTCGAGGGTCACGAGATTCGGGTGGCGACGCATGACCCGGAACGTGGAATGCTGATCGCGCCATTGAACAAGCACCCGGATTTTGAACGTTGGAGCGAAGCGATGGACCCCGGTCAATTCTGGAGTCATGTCGGTGAATCATGGGTGGCGGAACTCCAAGAAAAAACTGCTGCCGATGACTGACCAGGCTTCGTCTCAAATCGTGATCGTCTGTGAAGGGCCAACCGACGTGCGAACGGCTCGAGGTTTTGCCGAACGTGTCTTGCGTGAACATGTCGGCTGGTTGCGGGATGCTCCAGAGGCGTTGCCAATCTGGGGTGGCCTGCGTGAACGAGATTTGTTCGTCAAATGGGCAACCGTCAAACAAGAGTTTCGGGATGCGAACCTGATCAATGAGCAGGCGCATTTTGAGGGTTTACCGGGCAAGCCAGATGCGATGCAGGCGCGTCGAGCGTTGCGGGTTGTGGCGCATCACCAGCGCAAACCGTTGGCGGTCGTTTTGGTTCGTGATGCCGATTCGCAACCAGAACGCCGCGAAGGGCTCGAGCAGGCCCGCAAAGAACACGAGCAATTGTTCGATCATGCGGTCATTGTTGCCTTTGCCGATCCGAAACGTGAGGCGTGGGTTTTGGCAGGATTCCGACCGAATTCTGCGAGTGAACATGAACATCTCGAGGCTTTGAAAGGCGAAAACTTGTTCGATCCGACTCGAGAACCGCACAGGTTGCGTTCTCGAGAAAGTGATTCACGTGATGCCAAGCACGCGCTTGGACGACTGACCAGAAATGATTTTTCTCGGGAAGAACCGTGTTGGTCCGAAACGCCACTCGAGATTTTGCACGCAAATGGTGAAAATTGCGGTTTGAAAGCGTATCTCGAGGAAATCGAATCGCGCCTCGTTCCATTATTCGATCCCAGACATTCGCGGTAGGGTACACACATGATCTCGAGCACCACCCCGACACCAGCACCCGTTTCACACGCCACACTTTCACAGAGCAACTGTGCGACATTATCGCAACGCGGTGTGGACCGGTACAAAACTGGTCATCCC
>JANOWZ010000499.1:0-7669 GCA_031418155.1 Deinococcales bacterium | reverse complement strand
AATATTGCGACGGGCGCTTCAAAACCCTCTCGTGAATCTGATACGCTCGAGATACGACAACAAGGCATTGCCGCACGAACTTGAGGAGGTTCTTGCCCTGTCGTAGTTGCAGTGCCTTTTAGGTCGAAATCTTGGTGTCGTGCGCAGCACGCAATTCCATCTCATGCGCAGCGGGCAATCGAACACTGACAAGTTTTGACTCGGGCAATTGGAGGAGAACGTATGAAAAAACGGTTGTTGCTTGCTGGTGTGCTCGGCATTGGTGCTGGGCTTGGCATTGCGGCTCGGGCGCAAGGCCCAGTCGAGATCGAATTCTGGACCTGGTACTTGTCGCCGAATTTTGACGGGTACATCGGCAGCGTGATCAAAGATTTTGAGGCCGCGAACCCGGACATCAAGGTCAAAGCGGTGGACAAGCAAGACACGATGGAACGCGACTTTGCCGCCTCGGTCAGCCTGGGCAAAGCACCGGATGTGGTCAACCTCTGGCAAGACAGCACCTTTGCCGCTGCGCAAAACGGCATCCTCGAGCCGTTGGCCGGACTGGTCAAACCCGAGGACATCAAGGCCGGGTATTACGATCAGATGGTCAATTACTTTACGGTGGACAGCAAACTCTATGGCCTGCCCTGGTACGGCTGGTTGGATCAGGGCGTGATGATGTACAACCCGGATTTGTTGCGCAAAACCGGCATCACCAAATTGCCCAAAACCTTGAGTGAACTCTACGTTCTCTCGGCGGCAATCAAACGCAAGACCGGCGCGTATGGCGTGCTGCCGAGCGTCAAAGACCCGAACGGCGCGAGCTTCCTGGGGCAGTTCGTGCTTGATGGCTTGCCAATTTACGGTGCGAACGGCAAAGCGGTGTTCAACTCGCCGAAGCACGCCGCGCTTTTGGGCATGTTCGTGCGCATGATGAAAGAAGACATTATTCCGCAAGAACTCTTGCGCAAAGAGGCGTTCCAACTCTCGAACGAACTCTACAGCCAGGGCAAGGTCGCCATCATCGTTGGCGCTCCAAGCAGCCTGAACCGCGTCAAAGAGGCGAACCTCGAGTTGTACAAGAAAACCAAGATTGCCGAAGCGCCATTGGGCAAGGCGGGCATTCAGACCGGTGGCGCGATGTCACTGGTGATCCCAGCGGCAAGCAAGAACAAGCCTCAGGCCGCGTTGTTCGCGCAATTCATGACGAACCGCGCCAACCAAGTCAAGTTCGCCAACGTGGTCCCAATCGTCTGTACCGCCAAAGGCTGCGAGAACGATCCGGGCCTGAAAGCCAAGAGCGACGATCCGCTCGAGATTGGCAAAGGCATGGTGTCCAGCGGTGGACGCTTTATCAATCCTGGGTTCAAGCCACCCAAGAACACGGATGATGTCTACAAGAACTTTAATGACAACATCGAGGCTGCATTCCTGGGCAAGAAAACCGCAACCCAGGCGCTCAATGATGCTGTGAAATTCTGGAACGCCAACGCGAAGTAAAGCAAAACAGAATCTCGAGGCCCCCTCAGATGGTTTGAGGGGGATTTTGCTGGCTCGAATCGGAAATCCCCTGGGCAGGCTCGGGGTTCAGACGCCCGGCTGCATCAATCCAACCCGAACAGCACAGATTCTTCCTGTATTCATCGGATGTTCAGGCGGTTCGCACTTGCTCGAGGTCTCAAGGCAAGGCATAATAAGACAGCCCGAATCGACAACGGCAACCCGTTGCGCCGAACTGAAAAGAAGCTAACTCGAGGTTTGGTTGGTGGGCTGTGCGTTGCATCGCAGATGCACAAGAAAGAATCTGCATTGCAGATGCACCACGATGGGTATCGCAAATGCTTTGCGCGACCCGCAACGACGGAGCGAAGACACCTCTTCATGAACGCACGAATCCTCATGCCTGCCATCGTTGTGCTGCTTGTCATGGGCGCATTGTTGTATGCCTTCAACCCGACCCGAGGTGGTGCGCCAGAACTCGAGGTGGGCACCGTGATCCGTGTCGGCAGTGAACCGGTCGGGCTGGCCGTGTCCAACGATGGCTCGAGGGTCTACGTGGTCAACGCCGCCGATCAAACCCTGAGCGTCGTCACGATCCTTGAGGGTGGCGGTTCGGTCGTGAACGTCCCGGTGGCCAAGGAACGCCTGAACAGCGTGGCCCTCAGCCCGAACGCCCAGACCGCATTCGTCACCGGGGTCGAAAAGGGACGGGTGTACGCGGTGGACTTGGCCACCGCCAAAGTCCAAGGCATGGCACAAACCGGATCGTTTCCGCAAGGCATCGTGGTCTCGAGCGACGGGCGTTACGTGTACACCGCTGACACCGGCTCGAACAGCGTGACCGAAATTGACACCGTTACCCTAAAACGCACCCGCAGCATCGCCGTGGGGGAACGCCCGCACTCGTTGGCGTTCGGACCCATCACGGCAGGCTCGAGAACACTGCTGGTCAGTACCTTCGTGCACAGCATCGACCGGATTGACCTGATGACCGGCAAAACCTTGAATCCGTATGACCTTGGCGAACTGGCCCGCTTTCAAGGGCTCGAGGTGGACACGGACGGTCGGGCGTATGTGGCCGATGGCCTGTCTGACCTGGTGCAGGCATTCAACCCGGATGGCACGCACAAAGGTTTGAATCCCGGCGACCTCCTCAAAGGCAAGGAGTTCAGTCCAACCGATGTGGCCCTCTCCAGTGACGGCTCAAGGTTGTACGTGGTGGGTCGCAACGGTCGGCTCGGCGTGATCGATACGGTTTCAGGGAAGTTGATTCAAAGCCTCGAGTTGGGTGGTGATTTGCGGCAAGTGGTTGTGTCCCGTGATGGTCGGGTCTACGCCACCGATTTCGCGGGAAATCGAGTCGTGACCGCCGTACCGGTCACGCAGAGGTAGGGGGCCGCCGTACCGGTCACGCAGAGGTAGGGGACCGCCAGTCTCGAGTCAATTCGTTCAGTCGATGGTGTTGCTTTCGCTCGAGGTGGCGTTCGGTAGACTGGCTTGTGCGTCCGATTCGCCTGCTGCCACCGGAACTCGTGCGAGAAATCGCGGCGGGCGAGGTGATTGCTCGTCCGGCGGATGCGGTCAAGGAGTTGCTCGAGAATGCCTTGGATGCGCAGGCAACCCGGATCGAGCTTGAACTCGAGGCGGGCGGGATCGCCTTGCTGCGGGTTTCGGATGATGGTGATGGGATTCCCAGGGATCAGCTTGAGCTTGCGCCGCAACGTTTTGCGACCAGCAAGCTCGAGTCGTTGAGGGCGATCTCGAGTTTTGGGTTTCGTGGCGAGGCATTGTGGAGCATCGCGGTTGCTGCCGAGTTGACCATCACCTCAAGACCGGCGAATCAGTTGGGCGGTGCAAAACTGACCGCGCATTTTCGTGGCGATGGTCTCGATCAGGTGCAGGTTTCAGATGTGCCGTGTGCGGCAGGAACAAGCGTTCAGGCCAGGGATTTGTTCGCGGATTTTCCGGCCAGAAAAGCCTCACTCGAAAGTGCGGCGCTCGAGGCGCGACGGGTTGGCACGTTGGTTTCGCGCTACGTCTTGCACCATCCGAACCTGGCGTGGCGTTTGGTTGTCGATGGCGAGGTGCGATTACAACACGCCCCAGGTTCGCACCGCGATGCGATGGCGACCGTCTACGGGGCGCTCGCCGCGAACCGAATGCTCGAGGTATCCGTGCAGGATGGCCTGTACGGTGTGCGTGGTGTGATCTCGCGCCCGGAACTGGCACGACCGCGCCGGGACCGCTTGCACGTGGCTGTGAATGGCCGTCCGGTCGAACTCGAGGATGGCATCGCGGGCGTGATCGTGCGGGCGTACTCGAGTTTGCTGCCCAAATCTCACGCGCCGGTCGCGGCGCTCGAAATCGTTGCGCCACCGGAGGCGTTGAATGTGAATACGCATCCCGGAAAGTTGCGCGTCGCGTTCCTCGAGCCCGCCCGTATCGAGGCGGTTTTGACCGAGGCGATTGCTGGCGCATTGCGTGAACACCCGCTCGTGCGGGCCGCCCCAGAACCTCGGGTCGTGACCGGCCCAGTCCGGGCCGCCAGCAGTTTTCCACCGCTCGAGTTTATTGGCGCGTACCGTGATGCTTACTTGCTCGCCGAGGGTAATGGCGATTTGTGGCTGATCGATCAGCACGCCGCGCATGAACGGATCTTGTACGAAGAACTTGAGGCCGCATTTATGTTGGGCCAATCCCTCGAGTTGCCCGAGGCGGAATTCGTCACGCTTTCACCCAATGAGGTTTCAATGCTCGAGGTTCGAGATCCAGAATTGCGGGCGATGGGTTTGATCCTCGAGCCATTCGGGGGCGGATTGCATCGCGTTCGTGCCGTGCCAGCCGTGATCGCAGGCCTGCCGCTCGAGGAGGGCGTGCGCCAGATCGTGCACGATGCGCTCGGACTTGAGGAGGCGCGACGGGCGGTGCTGTCACGGCTCGCTTGTCATCCCGCCGTCAAAGCGGGGCATCGGTTTGCGCATTCTGAGGCGCAAGAACTGCTTGAAGCGTTGCGCGAAACTCAAATTCCGTGGGCTTGCCCACACGGTCGTCCGACCGCGTTGCGCTTGACCGAACGTGATCTGGCGCATCAGTTTGGGCGGCGCAGCCCTCGAGACGTGGCGCGGGTTGGTGATGGGCTTTCCAGAGAACGTTAACGCAGATTTGGACAGGCCCGAGCCAAGGTTCTACCCATCATCAAATCCTTGATCCGCACGCATTGGCTGCATTGCAAGATCACCCACAAACTCGGTGCAGGCAGCATGGCGAAGTTTTCGAAACTGAAGATTTGAAACTCGGGCGCAGAATTTTGAAGGACTCGAGCCTGCCGATCACGGTACAGTTCTGGCATGACGTATCACCTGGCCCAAATCAACATTGCCCGATTGCGGTTCGGATTGGACGATCCGCAAATGGCCGAATTCGTCGCGGTGCTCGAGCCGATCAACCGGATCGCCGAGATCACACCAGGGTTTGTCTGGCGGCACAAGGCCGATGATGGGCGTTCGGGTTCGTATGCGACGCACCCGTTTGCGCCGGATATTTTGGTGAATTTCAGCATGTGGGCCTCGCTCGAGGCGCTCAAGCATTTCACGTATCAGTCCGGTCATGGCGCGTACTTCCGGCGGCGTTCGGATTGGTTCGTGCCGCTCGAGAAACCTGGCACGGCGATGTGGTGGATTCCAGCGGGCCACATTCCCACACTCGAGGAGGCGAAAATCAGGTACGAACATCTGCTTGAGCATGGTCCGAGCGAGTTTGCGTTTGGCTTCAAAGACGATTTTCCAGCACCGCTCGGGTGATTACGGTTTGCCCGAATCGTTCTGTGCGTCATCCAGCAACGCTCTAGGGTTGTCCATCAACCTCGAGCCTTCACGGGATGGCGTGCCGAGCGCATCGGCCAGCAGTTGCTCACGGCTGCGCAACGGACGGGCACGAACGTGCGTGTGAACGTTGTCCATGCCAGGAAACCTCGAGCCGACGAACAGAATCGCCGCCAAGAATGTTGCAATCGGCACGGCCAGGATCAGACCGATTGAACCGACCAGCGCGTGCACGATTTCGGTGGCGATCAACTCAAAATTCAGCACCCGCCCGACCGTCATTTGATCGGCACGAATCAGCACGAACAATGGCAGGCTCGAGCCCGCGTAGGCCAAGACGAGGGTGTTGATCAGCGACCCGATGTGATCGAAGCCGACCGCCATCGCGCTCTGGTACAAATCTCGGCCACGCATTTTTGGGTTCAGGTTCGCCAACTCACGCACCACCGCCGCCTGCGCCACCGTGCTGTCCACGAGCGCCCCGAGCGAACCGATCAGCATTCCGGCAATCATCAGGGCGTAGACATCCACATCCAAGCCCTGCGATTGAATAAACAGCGCATCGTGCTGCCCAAAACCCGAAAGCCTCGAGAGCCGTGAAAAAAGTTCGGCCAATCCAAGCGTGATCGCGGCGGAAACAATCGTGGCCGCCAACGCCGCGCTCGAGGTGATGTTGATGCCGTGCACGAAGTAGACGCTGATGCTCAGGATCAAACTCGCACCCAAAATGGCGCACAAAATTGGGTTGTACCCGGCGGCAATCGCGGGCACAATCGCCAGCATGATCATGGCGATGCACGCAAACATTCCGAGCACCGCCCGGAAGCCCTTGCCGCGCCCGACAATGGTCGCAATCGCCACAAACACCGCCACCAGAATCCCGAGCGGCAAACGCCGGATGTAATCGGTCGCGTAATACACCGTATCGTTGTCCGGCCCGAGCGTTTTGAAAACCTCGATGTCCTGACCGGCCTTGAATTTGCCTTCGCTGTCGATCACGCGCACGGTTTGACCGTTGTTCAGTTTGACCTCGAGATCACGGCCCTGGTCTTTGCTCCCCGGCAGCAACGGCAAGAGTTTGGTGATCGTGCCTTCGACGTATTCGGTGTTGTTGTTGTCCGGCCCGATGTTCGCCGGTTGCGTGGTCGCGTCTCCCGGAATGGCCGGATCGGAAATGGGATTGGTCAAACCAGGATCGGCGGGAGCTGCGGTTTGATTCCGTGCAAGACTCGAGCCGAACAGTGAACCCATCAATAGGCCGAAAACCAACAACAAGATGCGCAATTTCATGAACCTCCCAAAGCCCCAGCATGACTCGAATCCGCATTCACCTGACCCGAGCCGATGCACGCGGCGCACAACCCGTACAGGGTCAGATGATGATCCTCGACCCGGAAGCCACCAGGCAAGACCGAACCGGCAGGAATCCCGACCGGACAGGTCTCGAGTTCAAAGACGCGATTGCAGGCACGACAACAAAAATGATGGTGATGTCCGCGATGCGCGGGTTCAAAATGGGGTTCCTCTCCGGGCAGCAGCACCTCGATGATTGATCCGGTCTCGCGCAGCAAACCAATCGTGCGATACACGGTCGCCAAACCCAAACGTGGCACGCTCTGACGGCAGCGCTCGAGAATGCCAGCGACCGTCAATGGACCTTCTGCCGCCAAGATGACCTCGAGAATCGCCTCGCGTTGACGGGTCTTGCGTTGCGTGCTCACGGCCCGAGGATATCACTTGCAAAATGAGGCTTCGGAAATGAAGAACCTCGAGTATTCCCACCGAGACATTCATCGTTGGCCTCGGACGGTACAATGCGCCCATGAGCTTGAGCACATTGGATTCCGCCGTCAAACTTTTCGAGACTTTTCCCAAAGAAACCAAGATTCAAGGCTTGATTTCGCTGGCCGACAGCTTGCCGCGCCTCGCGCCAAAAGAGGGCGAACACTGGGATGTTGAAGATGTCCGCAAAGACCACGAATGCCTGGATGTCGTCGGATTGTACGCACGGCTCGAGGATGGGCATGTCAAACTCGCGGCAGAGGTCGGCAAGGAAGTCACGACCTTGACTCGAGCCTTAACGAGTTTGTTCGTTGAGAATCTTTCTGGTGAAACCACGCAGAACATTCTGTCGGTTGAGGCGAGCATCATTCCGCGCATTGTTGGCGAGGCATTGATGCGGCAACGCTCGAACACCGCATATTACACGTTGCGACGCATTCATGAGGCGGTCAGGTTGCTCGAGACTCAACAAGCAGGCTGAGACTTCATGCCGAGGGCACCCACAAGGGGATGCCCCTACGAAAAACGGTTTACAAAACGGCCATTGAAAGACCAAGGCTGGGGGTTTCGACGGCGGCGGCGGG
>JANOWZ010000498.1:0-4965 GCA_031418155.1 Deinococcales bacterium | reverse complement strand
TGTCTGTTCGCGTTTGTCGCGGGCGTTCATGCCGCCAGTCAATTCCAGAATCCGGTCGGCGAGGGTGCTTTTGCCGTGGTCTACGTGGGCAATGATGGAGAAGTTGCGAATTTTTTCGAACATTGTGTTGGCTCCAGTTTCATCGGGGTGAGCTTTTCGGCCCAAAGATTTTGGCCTATAGATTCGGTCTGTGAATCCGGGGGCGAAAATCCGGTATCGCACGAAAAAACTCGAGCCTGAGATTCTGCTGTTCAGACCCGATAGAAATTCGAGCCTGACACGGTTTCATCAGACTTGTGAATTGTAGCAGAACGGAGGAGGGCTTTCTGTCACCGGGTTTGGGATTCGGCAGGGGTTGTGCAAGATCAAGATTGGGTTGAATTGATCCTCGCTTCGTTTAGGGCGCAAGACCTTTTGCCCGTACAAAACCGGACTTTCCGTAGGGGCGCAGGGAACTGCGCCCTCGCCAGGACCGCGATTGGAACCCTCGAGCCACCCAATTTCTCGAGGTTTGCCGTCTCATGAGGATTGGGGCTCGAGGGTCGGATTTCGAGGTTGTAAAACCGGATTTTCTAAATAGAAAACAAAACTTGACAGAATAGAAAGTCTGTGTAAATATATCTTCAGAAGCAGGGCAGGTCATCTCAACGCCCTCGAGCAGCACAGCAAGACCCGACCAGAACACCTGGCTTGGCATCTCTGACCGTCCCTCAAAACATCGTTTGACTGCGACCTGGAGACGCAAGCGAACGCCCGTGAAGTCTTGTCTCAAAAGGAGGCCAGCATGTACACCATTGACTCCCAGATCAACCAAGACCGCATCAATCACCTGCGCCACGAGGCCAAAGTCGCCCATGAACTCAGGCACCTCAGTTGGCAGCACAGGCTCGCCATGAACCTGCTCGAGATTGCACAACGCCTTGAACCAGAACTGCGCAGCACGGATCTGAAAACTGTGAAATCCTGACGTTCGAACCAACAAGTCCAAAAGGAGCCCCATGAGTGACCCATTCCGTGACCGCATCGAAAACCTTCTGCGCGAAGGCAAAATCTCACCCGAAGAAGCGAACAAACTGTTCCGAGCGCTCGAGGCTCAGGGTGAAACGGTTGAGAAGAGCACGCCGACGGTTGGGCAAGGCTCGAGTGGGCCAGCGATTCCGACACCAAGGACACCTCAAACACCTCAAGCTCCACAAGCCCCCCAAGCACCTCCTGTCCCACCGGTTCCCCCAGTCCCGCCGGTCTCGACCACCACGCACAGCGAAACCAAACAAACCCACGAGTTCGAGTTTGACGGTCCAATCAAAGCCGTATTCATCAACATCAACGCAGGCGACATCGAAGTGATCGGTGTACCAGGAAACCGGCTGCAAGTTGAAGGCAACGGTGTTCTGAGCGTTGTTCATGATGAGGCGACACAAACCATTCGCATCGGCTCGAGCGGCAAGATGGACAACCCAACCGAAGTTGGATTTCTGGACACGGTTTTCAAAGCCATCGGGCGTGTTATTCCGGTCAACATTAAAGTCAAAGTGCCAGCCAACCTGCCACGGCTCGAGGTCAAAGCGTTTGCCGGAGACGTGGATGTACAAGGCGTGACCGGTAACGTCCACATTGATCTCTCGGCGGGCGACATCAAACTGCGCGATGCCAGCCAATTCGAGATCACCTCGAAAGCGGGGAACATCAAAGTGAACACCAAACTTGAAAATGGCGAATCCAAAGTCACGGGCCTCGCTGGGGACATCAAAGTGAACCTTGAACCTGGCTCGAGTGTCAGCCTGAAAGCCCGTGTGCAAGCCGGAGATGTTGGCGCAAAAGGTTTCATCCTCTCGCAAACCGATAAACGAATCACTGGCGGATCGCTCGAGGGACGCCTCGGGGCTGGACGTGCAAAACTTGAAGTTTCACTCTCGGCGGGCGATTTGGACGTGATCGCCATCGACGGGGAAAAACAGTAGGAGGATCACATGCAACCGCTCGAGCAATTCATCATGATCGAGGCGACCAAAGACCTGTTCGAAACCGTGAATCAAAGCCGCTCGACACTCGAGCCACGGCAAAGCTGGCGACACAGACTTGCAGTGACGTTACTGCGAATGGCACAGCGACTCGAACCGAACGTGCTGGCATCTGTCAAACCGTGGAAAGTCAGACACCTCGCTCGAGTCGCACGATAAACACCTTTCTCTCCAAGCACCAAAAAGGAACATCCCATGACCGAAATAGAACGCATCCTCGAGTTGGTCAGCGCCAACAAACTCTCGCGTGACGAGGCCAAAAAACTGCTCGCCGCCCTCAGCCCGCACGTTGCAAAACTCCCAGACAGTGTGCTCGAGCATTTATTCACGCAACTCGCCGAACATCAACTCTCGAGCAAAGCTGTGGCTCAACTGCTCGAGCCGAGCGTGCCTTACGCGCCGCCCGCACCTCCGGCTCCGCCGATGCCAGCGATGATGAATCGCAAACCGGCGCGACTGCTGCACATCGATATTGAATCGTGCGACGGCTCCACCGTCAAGCTGAACTTGCCGCTTGGACTGGCGAACTTCGCTTTGAAAATGATTCCCAAAGAGGCGCAACGGACCATGAGCGAACAAGGCATTGATGTCGCCGTGCTTTCTGACATGCTCAAAGGCGAATTGCCAGAAGGCAACCTCGTCGAAGTCGAATCTGCTGCCGGTGACGAGATTCGCATCTGGATCGAGTGAAAGCATGAAGATCTCAATAGATCAATTTGAACTCGAGCTTGATGGCATTCTCAAAGGTGTTGAGCGCTGGGTGGATCGGATTGCAGACCTGGACTTTCTCGAGCGCAAATCGAATGCCCGCACGAAATTGCACTTGCGATTGAGTACACCGGTTCAATATGATTTCCGACTTCCCGAAGAATTCATCACCGCACTCGAGGCTCAAGGTGTTGATATCGACGCGATTCATGCCGTACTCCGCGATCATCTTCCAGCCGGGACGCTGCTCGAGGTTCGCCAGCGGAACACCAAACTGCGAATCGAAATTGAGGGACACCATGATCTTTGACCTGCCCACCCAATTCCCCGGCGTTGTTGAGACACCACTTGTCACGCGCCTGCAATTCCCGAACTCTGGTGTGACCATCGAAGGTCACTTTCGCCTCAACGAATTCGCGCTGCTGCCCGCCACCGAACTCGAGTTTTTGCGCCTGTATGTCAAGGTGCGCGGCAACCTCAAAGAAGTTGAACGGGTCATGGGTTTGAGTTACCCAACGATTCGCTCGAGGTTCGAGGATGTCTTACAAGCCCTCGGGTACGAAGCGGAACAGAATGACGAGGATGCCCGAGACGACGTGATCGGAGCCCTCGAGCGTGGCGAGATCAGCGCAGATGTGGCCTTGGACCGACTGAAGCGAATTTGAAGCTGGATTCGAAAAAATCAAAAGAAATCGGTTGGCCTCCAATCGAGACCAACCGATTTCTGACCAACGAATATCTGATCTGCGAATTCATGACTCGAGCGCAACCTCGAGATTTTCTTTGGTCACAACCTCGAGTTCAAACCAGTTGGTGCGAACGCCTTCGGCATCGTCACAGTGACGGACCAGGAATTCCTGAATCCGCGCCATGCTCAAAGCCCGATCTTCAACCCGAGCGGCGAGTCCGGCAGCACCCTCGAGTCCCGGCAGGAAACGCTCGAGCATTCGGTGGACTTGATCGCGGGTGGCGTTGTCCACATGGACATGCACGTCGGCACGGCTCGGACGGACCAGCGCTGGATCGAGACGCTCGAGGTGATTGGTGGTCATGAAGACCATTCGACCCTGTTGTGCAGTCACACCGTCGAGGGCGTTCAGAACACCGTTGAAGGAAAGTTTCGAGGCGTTCGCATCGCCGACCTTGCGACCGTGAAAGACCGCATCGACATCCTCGAACAAGATCAATGCACCTTCGGGCGCATCTGAAAGCAAGTTTTGCAGGCTTTCATCTGTCAAGGCACCGCTGGCAAGGTTGAGTACGCACACCGATTTCCCGAGCGCACCGGCGACCGCCGTGATCAAAGACGACTTGCCATTTCCGGGTGCGCCGTACAGCAGGTAGCCGCGTCGCCACGGGATGCCCATGTCGGTGTACCAACGTTCACCCTCGAGAAATTTTTTGGTGTCGTTCACGATCTTGCTGAACAGATCGCCCTCGTAAACCAACGATGCTGGATCGCGTGGAATCACCCTCGAGATCGTGCGCCAATCGTCCCAACGCGGGGTCATGATCTCAACGCGCTTCTCTTCGGGCTTGACGGTCGAGCGGTACGCCTCTCGGACCATCTTTTCGAGCAGGGCGCGATTCCAGACGAAGGTGCGAATCGAAACGGACTCGTGAATGCCAACCAGAATGCCGTTGTCACGGGATTTTTCACGGGACGACTCGAGCCAGAACCAGCGGTGCTCGAAACGAATCCACAACGTACCACCGGTCGGGGCCAGCAAGGCTCGAGGCGCGTTTTCATCCTCGCCAACCAAGAAGCCACCCTCGAGCGAATGGTGCCGGGTGGTCAATCCCAAATCGCGCATTCGGGTTTTGGCTGGGTGCGCCGCGAGCCAGACCGCGAACCAGGCGAAGGCATCATCCCTGGAATCAACCTCGACGGTCAAAACCGCACGCGAGTACGCCCAATTCCAGAATTGACCCGGCGCGGTGCGCAACCACGCGAATAGAGCGCCAACGATGCCAAGGGCCAAACCGCCCGAGGCGAACTGATTTTGCGAAAATGCCTTCTGAACCTCACTGAAGGCGTTGGTGATGATTGGAATTGCAACGCTTTTGTGGTTCTTCGCCACTTTTGATACCGCTGGCAAACTCATGCACGTCGTGCAGAACGGCAGTACCGTAAACCTCCACCCCAAAGGAGGTCAACCATGAGTCTGAAAGCCAACCCAATCAACCAAATTCCCAAAGATACCGAGCGAATCGCCAAAGCCGCATTCCCCAAAGG
>JANOWZ010000497.1:0-1815 GCA_031418155.1 Deinococcales bacterium | reverse complement strand
GGCCGAACTGCAAACCGCTCGGCTCGCACGGGCGGACGAAGACCTCGAGACCGCCGAACGGATCGTTCGTCGTCTGCGCGGTCACGCCAGCGTTGCGGGCAACCCGCACCTGCTGGCCCGATTGGAACTGTTGCGCGGCCTGCTTCATTTGGACCGAAGCACCGAATCCAAAGGCCCAGAACCGCGCGGCGAGGAGGCGCACTTCCAGGCGGCGCTCGAGTTCAGTCTGAATGCGCACTGGTGGTGGGGCACACAGGCGGCATGCGCCAACTTTGGGCTGATGTGGTGGTTGCAACTCGAATGGCTTGAACGCGACGCGCAAGACCCGCAGGCGGTCCATGCGAAAACGCTGAACTCGTACCTGACGCGGGCGCGGGCCTGGTTTGTGCGGGCCGAAGGGTTGTGCGCCACGACGGGCCTGCGGCACCAATCACCGGAACTCCTGATCTACCAGGCGAAAGTTTTGCGTCGTCAGGGCGATCTTGGGCTCGTGATGCCAAAACTCGAGGCGGCGATGGCCTTGGCCCGCGAATGGCGACATGACCGCAGCGTGGTTAAAGTGCTGCTCAAGCAGGCCGAATTGCTCTGGAGCCAATCCGCGTTCGACCTCGCACGGCGATTGTGGCGTGATGCCCTCGAGCGTTCCAGTGAATTCGCTTGGCGCGATGAGGTTTTGCGCCGAATCGCCGGTCGGCTCGAGTGAAGGTCTTTGTTGATGGAAGACGAAAGTTGAGATCTCGTTCAGCCAGACCAGTTTGACCAGATCAACTTGACCAGACCAGCTTGCTCGAAACAGTGCGGTTTGATTGCTCGAGAATCCATTTCACCTGGGAGACCCATGCCATCTTTTCAACTCGCCAACCTGTCCGGGATCGGCCTCACTGTGGGTTTCTTGGTGGTTGGTGTGTTGGCTGGACTGTGGTTGGCGCTGCTCGCTTGGCGTTTTCGGGCCAGCGATTACGTGCGGTATGTCTTCGGCAGCGCGGTCTTTGTGGTCCTGGCGTTACTGGCCCACCGCTACGAACTGCTTGATGCGTCTTTTCAAGGTTCGGTGGTGGCGTACTACGGCATTCACATGGCGTTCCCGTACATTGCCGCTTTTCTGGCCCTGTTCACCCTCAGTTACATCGGTGCGCGTTGGTGGGAGAATCCGTGGGTGCTCGTGGCGATCTTTGCGGTTCCGGTCGCGCTGACCCTCCTGCTCCCGTTTGATGCCAGCCTGCATTTTTTTGATTTGCGGCACACGCTTGATCGCAGCCTGTTGTACTGGCCCGTTCAGCATGAACACGGCATTGGGGTCGTGATCCTGGTGATCTATGACATCAGTATGGTCGGTATTGCCTTGGTCAGCGTGCTGGGCTTTGCGATTCGCGTCTCAAGGCGTTACCTGCCACAGATCATTGTGCTGTCTGTCAGCATCACTGCGCCGTACATCACCAGCGTCCTGAACATGTACCACCTGGTGTTCATGGGCGAATATTTGGTCACGCCCGCGTTCGGCCTGACCTCTCTATTTTGGGTCTGCTCTGGGCCGCCCTGCGCTGGGGCTTGTTCGAGGCGAGCCCCACCGTTTGGGGCCAAGGATCGACCGCTCGAGATGACGCGGTGCTTGCGGTGAGCACGGACCTGCGTGTGGTCGATGCGAACCCGACCGCAAAACGCCTGTTTGAGGGTGACATTCTCGGGCGTTCGTACCAGCAGATTCTGGTCGGGATTCCCTTTGGACAAATGGGTGTCTATCGGCTTGGAAACCTCGAATACGATGTCAAGTTCCGTGCGATTCATGGCTCGAGCGCCCAGATCGGTCATCAAATC
>JANOWZ010000496.1:0-9253 GCA_031418155.1 Deinococcales bacterium | reverse complement strand
TGTTGGGATTTTTTTGGTTGGAGTCACTGGCGAGAGACCGAAAATGCAGTGTGTACAAGTTGCGTCGCAGACTCATTTCTGGGCGTTTGCAGTTGAAGGAGGTCGATGCGCTCGAGTTCCTTGAAGCTGCGTAACTTCAGTCACCCGTATCACTCGGGGATTTCTTGAGAAAAAAGGCATTCTCAAGAAATCCCGAAATGGCTGTAAAGCATCGGTGGTTGAAAACAGAATGCTGAGGAGTGAACATCGGGCTCGAGGAGAAGCAAAAAGCCTATTCTGAATAACCTCGAGTTCGTGCGCGTGAAGCTTCCCATCCTGAAGACTCCGAAAAAGCATTCGAGATCAGACCACTACCATCGTTGAATCTTCAGACCGGGTTATCAAGTATTCGCGTTTTTCACGGATTGCCAAAGCATCAGGCTCGAGCAAAAATCAGCCCACCCAGAGCCTCACCAACCAGAACGTTCTCGTAAGCGTGTGATGTGGGCCAGGTGATGCCGCGAATGCCAAGCATACGTGCCCAACATTTGCTCGAGCGTGATCACACCGAACTGATCGGCGGCGAAACCCTGCGCCCATTCTGGATCAATGGCGGCCTTGGCCTGATCGGATTTCAGCATGTCGGGATGCACGAAACCGCGCTTGTAATCGGCTTCATTCATGTTGCGCCACAAGTCCACCCAGCGTGAATGCAACGCCTCGAGCAAGACCAGTGAAACCTGACACGGGCCTCGAGAATCAGACAGCAATGCCCAGGCGGTTTCGTCATACGGTTTGATGATTGGATTGTCCACGGTCAATGCCAACTTGAGGCGAATGTAGGCGTTCATGTGGCTGTCCGGCACGTGATGCACGACCTGGCGCACCGTCCAACCGTCGGATCGGTACGGTGTCTCGAGTTGGACATCTGAAAGGCCCGCCACCGCCGCCCGCATTTGCGCCGGGGCTTCCTCGAGCACCTGAATGAACGCGGACCGCTCACTGCTCGAGTACCTGGCTCGCTTGTCAAATTTTCCAATCGGGTATTTCAAGTCTTCGCTCACGAATGGTTCCCCTTGCTGGTTTCAGGCTGACCCGTCCAAACGTACTGCATTTGGCGGGCCGTCGCCACCGCCAATTCGGGCGAGTGCAACCTCGAGACCAGATACAAACTCATGTTGATGCCCGCGCTGATCCCCGCCGAGGTCACGATCCTGCCCTGATCGACCCAATCGACATCACGCAAAACCGTCACATTTGGTTTCGCCCGCTCGAGGTCAGGGATGTCTTCCCAGTGCGTCGTCGCCTCGAGCCCGTCCAGCAATCCGGCCCGACCAAGGATAAACGCGCCGGTACAAACACTTGCGGTCAGTTGACTCGAGACATCGATGCGTTTGACCCATTCAATCACGTTGGATTTCTCAAGTTCGGCATCGACCACGCCTCCCGGCACGACTAGTGCCGCGCGGTCTAAGTTCTCCACCTATTTCCGCTTCGCTCCAATCGGTTCCAAACTCGTCCGACACGTCACTTTTGGTCACTCGCTCTGCTCGAGAAATGCTCAGGCATTTCTGCCATTTTCCACTAGCAGGTCGATGTGCGGGTGCGTGGCCAGCGTGAACGCTGCCTGAACCATCAATGCGCCACGGGCGCGGACCAAACCTCGAGCCTCCGAGATTGTGAAGACCTCGAAGGCTTTGGGTGCGTTTGGTTCGCGGCGCGATTGGACTCGGGCGGCGACGCTGAAGACCTCAAATGGACCGGCAAAATCGAGGCCTTCGACCTCATCGAACAAGAAGATACCGACGTTCATGGGTTCATGCCACCCGAGCGCAACGTCCACCGAGCACGGTCAGTCCGGCACGCTCGAGCATGGATCGGATTCGGGCAAGGGCGCAGGCTCCGCTCGCCCGGACCTGCACGACGGCATCGCCGACACGGGCATCGTTCCAGATTCGGAACTCGAGGTTGCCGGTCAATGCGGCCCGCAATCGCGGTTCACTGACCTCGCCGATCACCTCAAAAAAGGCATCGTGGGTGCCGATTTCACCAGCATCGGAAAAGGTTGGGCGGTCAAGTTTGACGAGCACGGTCGGGTCGTTCGCTAATCTGGTCATGGGTTCAAGGTAGTCCCAGAATGCGCAAAAACCTAACGAAACTCGAGCGGCAAACCGGGTCATGTATGCAGCGCTTCGATGGAATCCTCGAGTTTGCCCTACACTTGGTTATGACCTTACGTGACCCCGAAACCTCCGCAATCTCGTCTCGAGTCACGCTCTCGCAACTGCGCACTTTCGTAACGGTCGTCGAAACCGGCACGTACTCCGAGGCCGCACTCGAGCTTGGCACGGCGCAATCGACCTTATCACACGCGATCAACGAACTCGAACGGACCTTGGGCCAAAAACTGCTCGAACGTGGACGACACGGCGCGACACCGACAACGTTTGGCGAGACCATCCTCGAGCACGCCCGCGATGCCCTGAACGCACTCGAGGCGCTCGAACAGGTCACGCACCTCGAGCGCGAAGGTTTGCGCGGCAAGCTGCGCATCGCCAGCATGCGCAGCACCGCCACGCACATCTTGCCCGCCGTGATGCACGGATTTCGCACACAACACCCGAACATCCGGTTTGAGTTGGTCGAAGAGGAAGCCCATCCGAACGGCGTTGAAGCCCTGATCCGAGAGGCCCGAGCCGATCTGGGCGTGATGAACCTCGGGTTGTTGCAAGAACACGATTTGATCGAGCACGAACTTTACATTGACGAGTACATGGTGCTCTGGCCGGACGATGGCCGACAAACCGCCCCAAGCTGGCAGGAGATTGAGCAAAAACCATTGATTCAATCCAAAACCGCCTGCTGGCATGTGGTTCGGGGACACTGGAAAGAACACCATCAAAGCCTCGAGCCCATCTACAGTGCCGAACACGACTCGGCCATCCTATCGATGGTTGCACATGGACTGGGCACGAGCATCATGCCGTCGCTCGCGTACCATCCGTTGCCCAAAGGCGTGCTGGCCTTCCCACTCCCGGACCGGCTCGAGCGGCGCATCGGTGTGGTTGCCACGCGCAGCAAGGCCGCCACGCCCGTGGTCAAGGCGTTCATCAAGGCGTTGCGGGCGTATCAGTTGCCCATGGATTGAGGCTCGAGTCAGCATCCAGAGGTCTCAAGGCAAGGCGGCGCGTAAAAAGCGCAGCCAATTCTCACCGAGCACACCGGCCCGAGCCTGGGCAGGCACAACCTGCGCGAACTTTGCAAAATCCGCAATCGTGTCCAACTCGAGCGGACTGCAATCCAAGCTCATGCCCGCATCCAAATCCGAACCGATGCCCAGTTTGTCCCAACCGATCAGGGCGGCATTGTGCTCGAGGATGCGCCTGCACTGATCAAAAATCGAGACCGGCAGGCTTGGATCCGTCAAGGTCCAGCGCGGCTCGAGGAAGTAATTGATCAGGTTTAAACCGATCACGCCACCCCGAGCGCCGATGGCTTGAATCATCTGGTCAGAAAGATGCCGATCAGCCGGGATCACTGTTTCGATCCCGGCAGGACTCAACAGGGCGCGAGGGTTGGAATGCGAGGCCATCAGCCGATCTGGAAAGAACTCGAGGGCCTCAAAATAGGCTTGTTCGGCCAGGTGCGAGGTGTCCAAGATCAGGCCACGCTCACGCATGGCGATCAGCAACTCGCGCCCCATCGGGGTCAAACCTCCGGGCGCTCCGGTGCCGCCCGCGTACCGGGTTCGGCCCCAAGTCAAACCGATGGCCCGCACACCTTGCGCCCACCACATCTCGAGATCAGACACGGATTTGATCGGATCGGCACCCTCCATCAAGACCAGCAATCCAGGAACGCGATCCAGCGGCCAACGTTGCAAATGATCCTCGAGCACAACCTGAGAGGTGATCAGGCGGACCAGACCCTCAGCGGCCCAACGTTCGTAGACGGCCAGTTGCTCGAGCCCTTGGGCTTCGGCCTCCTCCGGCGTGCTGTAACCGTAATGCCCATGATGTGAAACCACACCTGCGGCAAAGCCAAGGTCTGCCGGTTCGGCGAACAGGGTCGCAAAGACCAAGGCCACATTGCCACGGGCGAACTCTGGAATGCTGGTCATCGCCTGTTGCGCTTCATAATTCTCGAGGTTGCGCAATTCGGCGATGGGTCGGGTGTGATCGACCAGTTTTCGAACCATGTTCAAAGCCAAGTCCAGGTGTCCATCAATAATCAACGGTGTTTCATTCATGGGCGCAGTGTACCGCCACGCAAGACACCCAGACAGCAAATGATCAGAGATCACCGGCTCGAGAAACCGCTGAATTCGATGACCAAGACTGTCTCGGCGGTAGACTATTGAACATGGCACAGGCCGAACTGTTTCTGGGAACCGGTGGCTTCTCGAACGACGATTGGGTTGGCATATTTTACGATCCAGCGCTGAAGAAAAACCAATGGCTCGAGTTTTACGCACGGCATTTTAACGCCATTGAGGTCAACTCCACTTTTTACGCCGTGCCCGCACAGAAGACCTTCTCGAGCATGCTTGAGCGTTCGCAGGGCCGATTGATGTTCTGCGCCAAACTGCACCGATCCTTCACGCACGATTTGGGCAAACCCACACAGGCGGATGAGGCCGCCGCCGGACGGTTTCGCTTCACCCTCGAACCGGTGCGCGAGGCGGGCAAGCTCGGGCCGTTGCTGGCCCAATTCCCGTACAGTTTCAAAAACTCGAGCGAGAACCGGGCGTATCTGGCGGTGCTGGCCGACTGGTTCGGATCAAATCACGGCCTCGAGTTGAGCGTTGAATTCCGGCACGCCTCCTGGGATCGCGCCCCGGTCGATGCGTACCTGAACGATCTGGGCGTGACCACCGTCAGCGTCGATTACCCGCCGCTCGAGGGACTGCCCAAACCCGCCGTGCGCGGCCTCGAGACGGTTTACGCACGATTGCACGGGCGCAACACCGCGAACTGGTGGGATGGCGGAGATGCCGCCGCCAGACACGACTACCTCTACACGTCCGCCGAACTCGAGCCTTGGGTCAAAGCAATCCGGGCATCACGGGCAAGTCGGGCCTTCGTATTTTTTCAGAACACCACACGAGGGCAGGGGATCACGAATGCCAGAGACTTTCGCACGCTTTGGGATTAATTCTGCAAGACGGTGCGCTCAAGAGCGCACCCTACAAGCTGGAATCAGTTCAAGACTCGAGGTGAAGGGTTCGGACGGGGCTCCTCGAGCAATTCCTCTTCGGGGATGTACAACTCGAAATCGGCAATTGGCACCCGGAAGAATTCTTGCTCACCATCGATATCTAAAGCCCGAAACGTGTAATACCCACCCATCCAACCCGGAGCCCTCGAGATCGGCACGCCAGAGTTGTAGACGAACTCCTCGCCCGCCTCAAGCACCGGTTGCTGACCGATCACGCCCTCATCATCGACGGTTTGCGCACCGCCATCACCGGAACGGATGTTCCAATGCCGCCGAAGGAGTTGCACGCGGTTGCTGCCCAAATTGCGCACCGTGATGAAATAAATGTAAAAAAGTTGCCTCGGACCGCTGTGTGATGGGGAATGAATCACCTCAACACTGACCTCAACCCGGTTTCTCGAGGAGGTAGAACTGGGTTCCACGCGAATCATGACGGTCTCTTTTGATCAAACATACCTGAGCGTAAGCCGAAAACAGCCTCGAGTTGTACTTTGAGGCACAATGTTCGGCTTTTGCCAGTCTGGGAGTGGCAATTCAATGTACCCGGCATGTAATCTGGACTTGGAGACGCAGACAGCGCCACCAGCATCGTCAATGGAGGGCAAGATGGCAGACATCACAGGCTACGTTGAAGACATCAAGCAGTACACCGGTGAAGTTCACGAGGGCGCAGTTCAAGGCATCGTCAGTCACTGCGGCATCGCCTTGCAGTCCAAAGACGCATCGCTGGTCGCGGCAAGCGACCCAGTCGAACTCGAGCGCGTGCGCGAAAGCTTCCTGGTCAAGAAACTCGGCCGTGAGGAATCCGAAGCCGATTTGGATGCCGCGATTGCTGCTGTGGTTGGCAAGATGAGCGACGAACGCAACAAATCCCGCGTGACCGTGTATTACCTGTTGGCCGAGCACTTCGGGCAACTGACCGATTTCGTCAAAGCATAAATTCAGTTTTTAAAATTCTTCGCTCGAGCATTTCGGCCCGAGCGAAGAATTTTTTTGTTGGAGCCAAATTTTCGGACTCGAGTAATTCAAGCCACACCTCGAGTGATTGGTGAAGACTATTTGACCGTGAACGCCTGCACGAAATTCACGGCGAGCTTGTCCTCGTTCAATGCCCGAACCTCGAGTTTGTGCGGACCTCGAGCCAGTGTGCTCGGCAGATTGAACGCATAGGGTGGACTCGAGGCCTCAATGATTTTGCGACCATCGAGCAGGAAATCCACTTGCGTCACGGGTTTCAACGTGCGGGTGTAGACTCCACCTTGAATGGCCTTTCCGAACGCCACAACCGTCGGAAACGCCTTCGATTGAACCGGCGCAGATTGTCCGAACGACCTGATAAAATACGGATTCGCCATGATGCGCCTGAACGCCTCGAGCTTGACCGGGACCTCGAGCAACCGGTAATCGTTTTGTCGCGTGGCCGATTTTTCGACCACCTCGTTGACGTCATCCAGATTCAGGTTGAGCCAATTGATGTTCTTCAAACGTGGGAACTTTAGCAATGCGCCCCAATACAAATCCTCGAGTTTGCGCCGTGAAAAATCCTCAAAGTTCATGCCCGAAAAACCAGAATTGGCGTGAGATGCCGCGTACTCTGAAACCTGAAATGGGTGCGAACCTGAATAACACACATAGAGTTTTTCGAGTTGCTCAAGCGGGCTGATCGGCTCGCCCGGATATTTGGTGTCACCATTGATGAACGGCACGCTGTAGAGGCTGACACCGACCCAATCGACGTACTCTTTGCCCGGATAATAGTCTTTGACGCAATCGGTTTGGGTGGCCATCGGCATCCAAACCATCGCCACATTCGGCGCGATTCGGGCCATCACATCATGAACCAATCGAAACTTTTGCACGTACAAACTCGGGTTGCCGGACCACGGCGCGAAACGGTCGTTGAATTCGCCCGCGAATCGCAAGAAGATCGGCACGCCAGAGGCGGCGGCGGCCTGCGCGAACGGCTCGAGCGTTGCCTCATTGACTTCTGTAAGCGGCATTTTCGGCTCGAGGGCAATGTGTAGGGCAGCGCCAACAGCTTTGACTGCCGCCGCAAGTTTGCTGGGAAACACGCCGGGACCGCTCGAGGATTGCCGCAACGGGTAGTACGTGAAATAGACCGCAAGCGAACCTCCAAGCGCGTTGATTGAGGGCAGTTCACCGCTCGAGGGTAGCTCGGTCGGAAAAGTGCTCAAGCCCAGCATCAGGCCGTTCGCGGGTTCGAACTTGGCGAGGTTCGCGGGCGGCACACCGGCAGGCTCGAGCGACAAGACGTTGATGACCTGACAGTATTGCGCTCGGGTGTTGCGCAGGACGGTTGCGGCGTTCAGATCAATCCGGTCGTACAACTCGGCGGCCTTGCGCGAGGCGCTGCACGCCACCGTAAAATCCTCAGCTTGAATGGCGATGTCGCTCAGCAGCTTCCAATTGGCGGCGGTCGGATTCTTCGCCACGGCTTTCGTCATGACCTTCACGGCCTGTGCGAACTGACCATCGGCCTGCAAGATTTTGGCACACTTGAACAACCGTGTCGGATCATTGTCCTTGAGGCAGGCTGGGCTCGAGCCTTGCGAGAACACTGGCAGCAATGCGAAGACGACCAGCACGAAAAGCATCAGGCTCGAAAATTGAAATCGATTTTGCATCAGTACCTCCTCTGCGTCGGAAGGTCATGTGGGCAGGATGACTCGAGCATGACCGATCCAGATGAAAGCCAGACCAGAATTCCTGTGCGCTCGAGATTCTGTTGCGAGCAGACTTGTCCAAATGGCGTATGTGCTCGCCCCGCATCTCGAGTTAAGCTGTGGGTCCATGATTGAAGTCAGCAACCTCGAGAAGCACTATTCCGTCGCCGAGAAAGAGGCGGGCTTTGCGGGCTCGCTCAGGTCTTTTTTCAGCCGCAAAACCAAAACGGTCAAGGCCGTCGATGGTGTCAGTTTTAAGCTCGAGGCTGGGGAAGTCGTCGGCTTTCTGGGTCCAAACGGCGCAGGCAAAACAACCACGCTGAAAATGCTTTCGGGCCTGCTGCACCCAACCGGTGGCACGGCTCGAGTTCTCGGTTACACGCCGTTTGAACGCCGTGCCAGCTTCCTGAAGGCGATCACCTTGGTCATGGGGCAAAAGCAGCAATTGATCTGGGACTTACCAGCCTTAGACTCACTCAAGATCAATGCCGCAGTATACGGTTTGAGCGATCGAACGGCAGATTTTCGCATCAATGAACTCGCCGAAATGCTCTCCCTCCAAGGCAAACTCACCCAACCGATCCGGAAACTATCCCTCGGCGAACGGATGAAAGCCGAACTACTAGCTGCATTGCTCCACGAACCACAGGTGCTATTCCTCGACGAACCGACACTAGGCTTGGATGTAAATGCTCAAGTTGCCGTGCGGCAATTTTTGCAAGACTATAACCAAAAATATAACGCCACGATTCTACTTACCAGCCATTACATGGCGGACATTACCGCCCTCTGCGATCGAGTCCTGGTGATTCATCAAGGACAACTGATCTATGACGGTAGCCTGGATGGATTAGTCAGCCGGTTTTCACCCTGTCGGGAAGTCAAAGTAGAATTCGCCCATATTTATCCACCGGATAAATTAGCACTGTATGCCGATGTTCAGGAAATCGAAGGCGCATCGGTGCGATTTTTAGTCACCCAGGAAATGTTAACCAAAGTCATTTCCCAAATTCTCGCCGAATTAGAAGTAGTCGATCTAAGCATCACCGATCCACCGATCGAAGACATCATCGGACAAGTATTTCAAGCCGGTAGCGCGAATAAAATCGATCCGGACTAAAAAATCCGAGTTCGAGGTAAGGTAATAACAATATTACTCCCATTAACTTTTATGATTAAACAAGTAATCCGTACCGATTTAGCTCCCGCACCAGTTGGCCCATACAATCAAGCGATCGTCGCCACCGGCAAAATGTTATTTGTCTCCGGACAAATCTCGATCGATCCCACCACCAATCGACTCGCTCACAATGGTGATGTTGCCAAACAAACCGAGCTAGTGATGTCGAATTTAGCCGCAATTCTCCAGACAG
>JANOWZ010000495.1:0-3027 GCA_031418155.1 Deinococcales bacterium | reverse complement strand
CGTCGGCTCACCCGTGAACCCGAAGGGCGGCTGATCCCGGACTTGTGGGCGATGAGTGGTTCGCTCGAGCTTGATGTTGGACTGGCCGAAGCCTTGCGTTTGAATTGCGCCTCACCGTTGCAGCACGGGCTCGAACCATTGTCGGAGTTGGCGCAGTTTGTGACTTCGGGCCGGTCATCGCCGCTTTCAAAAGTGCTCGGCACGGCCTGGCCTGGACGCTCGAGTCACCTGTACTACCGTTGGCGTGGCGAGCATGACGCAGTGGTGCAATTGGGTTTGCGTGACAGCACGGTTGGGATCAGCCGTGAGGATGGTCTGGTGCGAATCACGGTGCTCGAAACCGACGATCAACCCGAACTCGAGGATACGTTTTGCACGCTTTCCAAACTCGAGGTTGCTGCGTTGCCGGGTCAACTCTGGCAGGATTTGGATGCGATTTTACGGTTGATGGGGATCGAACTCGAGGAACGTGAGGCTGCGAAATGGCAGCGCTTGGGAAGCGATCTCGAGCTGGTCGCGGGTTGATGTTCGAGCCAAACACCTCAACGAACTTCATTGATCGGGAAGGAAACGCCAATGTTGGGGTTGCTGTTGTGAAATGCAAAGGGATCACGTCGTGCGTTTAAGGCTGTTTCTGAAATATCGATTGTTGTTGCGCGAGAATCAATGTCGGTTTTGCTCGAGAATTGCAACCCTGTTGCAGTCAATGTTGTTTCTTCTGAGTCACTGGCCCGTACAGCGATCAGCAGTGCGTCGGCAGCTTTCGGATCGGGGTATTTGAAATCACCGTCTGTTTTGCTTGGAGAAAGCAAGTACACAGGTGTCCACGTATTGAGTTTGACCGGGTTCCATGTGAGCAAATCAGTGAGTGTGCCCGATAGTTTCTGATTGGTCCAGATGCGACCAAATCCGGTGCGGTTGTATGTGTTGTAGGTCGGAGTAAAACCAAACGGCCAGATCCACCGTGTTGTTTGATCAGATGTGGTGGCGGTTTGAAAGATGATGCCTCGGGCATTCGGTGGTGATTGGGAAGCCATTTGCCCTTCGCCAATCAGCATGCTGAAACGGTGTGGCTTGCGACCGATGACATCTGCCACAAATCCCCCTTGGTCGGATATCACGGTGCTTTGGTAATGACCATGCTTGCTGATGATGGCGTACTCGAGGGTGCGTGTGCCTCGTGGCAGATAGAAACCAGCCTTGACCAGTTTCGGTGGTTTGGTAAAAGCCGGAGTTTGACGCATGGCAAATTCCAGGTCTTGCGTATCAAGCAAAATGTTGGTCACGGATGTGTCTTTCCAGAAAATCGCATCGCGTTCAAGGAAAGCCCAGATTCCACCTGTGAAGAGAAGCGCACCAAGAACCAGCCATCCCAAACTCGAGGTGAAGGCGTGACCCAAAAAGGCGCGATTGGTTGGCGCAACCGGTCCCATTTCCTGAACAGCCAAATGTTCAGCCTCTTCTCGAGGAAATTTTTGCGCCATCAATTCTCGAGTTTTTTGTAAAAGGTGAACGCGAATTTCTGCGGCTGTATCCACCCGCTCGAGCCTTGGAAGTCCGGCGGTGGCGCGGCGAATGTAGGTGTCAATCGGGCGGCGTTTCAGCATGGGATGACCTCGAGAAATCGGGTCATGAGCGCATCTAATGCGTTGCGGGTTTGCTTCCACTCTTGTTTCTTTTGCTGGCAGGTTCTCATGCCACTGTCGGTCAGTTGGTAATACTTGCGTGGTGGTCCGCCGCTGGTGCTGGGTTGCCAGGTGGTTTCAACCCAATTGGCTTTGACCAGTCGGTGCAGGGCTGGATAGAGGCTGCCTTCTTTGAATTCGAGTGCGCCGTCTGTGCGGCTGTTGACTTCTTTGATGATCTCGAGGCCGTACAGTGCGCCTGTTTCCAGCGTGGCGAGTAGCACGAGGTCGAGGTCGATGCGTTTTGGGTCCATGCCCAGACTGTATTGCGCCACAAGTATCTTGTCAAATAAGATAGTAGGCTGCTTGATCCTCCAGTGCGAACCCGATCCCAAATCATGGCTCGAGAACTACCTGTTTTGTCGTTTAAGAACGCTGTGTATGATTTCGTTAATCTACCTGGAGGAACAATGCCCAAAACATTCATGACACTCGTGTTCACGTGCGGATTGCTGCTCAGCTTGGTTGCGCAGGGTGGCACGGCACCGTTTGATTCCGTACCGGAAATTCGGCGTTTCACCGATGAAATCATGACCAAAGTTGGCGCTGGGAACGTTGAAGAAGCCATTGAACAATTGCGACCTTACGCCGGTGTTCCGGCGGCAGAGTACGATTTGTTTGTCGTGCAGTCACGTAATTTTATGACGAACTCTCGAGCGCGTTTCGGGAAGCACACAGGCATGGAATTTATCAGCCAAGACCAAGCGGGTGATTCCATTTTGCGGCTTGTGTACATCTCAAAGTTTGAACGCTACGCCCTGCGTTGGTTGTTTTACTTTTACAAAACGGATCAAGGTTGGACATTGAGCACATTCAAATACGATGACAACCTGCCAGCACTTTTTCCCTAAAACTTGAGTGCCCAATTCTTGAGCGTCGATTTTTGTTGCTTCTGCCATCCAAACCCGCTTGACAGCCCATAAATGCCCTCAAGGCCTCGAGTCGCTGAAGCGATACGGGTTAAAACCACGAAAACTCCGGCGTGGCTTTTCGATCAGGCCACGCCGGAGTCCGTTGTTCAACCTCGAGATTATTTTGTGACGCGCTTCGTCAGCCCTATTTCGTGACGCGCTTTGTGAGCGATCCAATGTCCAGCAAGAAATTCCCTTGCGATGGCAGCATCACGGTCTGTATCGTCGGTGCGAGTTTCTCCGCGACCGTCAACTGAATGATCTCCGGGTTTTGCCGCAACGCCTGCCCACGCAAGGACAAGGATTTCGATTCGCCCTGCGCCCTGGCAATCGCGGCTTTGGATTCACCTTCGGCTTTGACCACGGCGGTTTCGGCCCGGATGCGTTCGGCCTCGCGGTTGTTGCGTTCGGTTTGCACGCGCTGCTCGGCG
>JANOWZ010000494.1:0-22523 GCA_031418155.1 Deinococcales bacterium | reverse complement strand
ATGGGACAACATCGCCCAAGAAGGCACAGCGCTCGCCAACACGAAGTACACCGCCAGCTTCCGCATCAAGGGCGCGGGCGAGGTCACGCTGCGCATCTATGAGGGCAGTTGGATCAAACAAATCGCCAACCTGCCCTGCGTTGCCTCAGTCGCCTGGAAGACCTGCACGCTGCCGGTTCAGATCGGTGCGGTTCCGAAATTCACCTTCAACATCACGAACTCTACTCCAGCCAGCGCACCGACCTTCATTGACGATGCGCAACTGCTCGACCCGAGCGGCAAGAACATTCTGCTGAACAGCAACTTCGAGGCGACCACCATCGCCCCGTGGTGGTCCGGCTCGAGCTTCACGCTGGCCACGGAAAACACGGGCACCACGCCCCCCGGTCCGAACCCGAACAACCCTTACGTTTGGAAGCCGCTCAAGACCGGTGCGGGTGGCTTCATCATCGGCCTCTTGTACCACCCGGCGGGCCGCGTGCGTTTCGCCACAACCGACACGTATGGCCTGTACCGTTGGAGCAACAACGCCTGGGTGCAATCCTTCACCGCGCAATCCATGCCCGCGAGCGATGTTCGCGGCGAGAACGGTGGCGGTGTGCTTGCCGTGGCGAGCGCCCCGACAGATGAGAATCGGGCGTACATGGCAATACTGGGTCGCGTCTTCCGCAGCGACAATCAGGGCGTAACCTGGGCACGCACCGCGATTCCCGTGCAAAAATTCAATGCGAACGACGACTGGCGGCAAGTTAATCAAAAATTGATGGTCGATCCTGCGAACGCCAACATTGTCATGTTTGGTACGCCCGAAAATGGCCTGTGGCGCACGATCAACGGCGGCTCGAGTTGGACCCAATTGAGTCTGCCCAAAGGCAAACCCGAAAAGGCAGATGGAACCGGTCCCGGCGTATCTGCCATCGTCTTCGATCCCTCGAGCACCACTGCGGGCGTGACACAAACGATTTACGCGGGTAGCAACAAAAACGGCATGTACAAGAGCATCAATGCCGGTCTGACCTGGACGCGCATCTCGAGCGTGGTGGGCAGTGGGTTGCAATTCAATGGCGCATCGCTTTCGGCGGGCGTGCTCTACGTGGCGACCAACCAGGGCGCATGGCGTTACAAGAGCGGCGTTTACGAACGGATGAACGTCAACGCAGCCTACTTCGATAGCGTCATCAGCGATCCGCGCAAACCCAATCAGGTGCTCGCCATCAACGCTGACAACGGCCTGTACCGCAGCCTCGACGGAGGCCAAAACTGGACGTTGACGACTCGAGCCGTCGCTCCCGCACTGAACGATGTGCCGTGGATTCCAAACAGCGAAGCTGGACAGGGCTACTTCTCTAGCGCTCAACTCATCTTCGATCCGCAGAACGTCAACCGCCTCTGGCTCGCGCAGGGCGCAGGCGTCTGGTTCACTGACACAAACGCCACCGACACGATCACCTGGCAGATTCAATCTCGAGGCATCGAACAACTGGTCTCGAACGATGTGATCGCACCACCCGGTGGTCCGGTGATCACCGCCAGTTGGGATTTCGGAATTTTCGCCCACGATAACCTCGACGTTTACGCCACGACCAAGCTGCCGACCAATCGTTTCAACAGCGCCTGGGATCTGGACTATGCCTCGAGCGACCCGAAATTTTTGGTGGCCGTCGTTTCCGATCACCGCGCTTATGGCTGCTACTACTGGTGTCAAGTCGATGGGCAAAGCTTGCAGAGTGGGTACTCGATCAATGGTGGACGCACCTGGACGGTCTTCCCGAAATTCCCCGCACCAGCCTACGGTGATCTCGAGGGCATCAAACCGCTCGCGGCGAACTGGGGGTTTGGGAACATCGCGGTCAACAGCGGCGACACGCAAAATATTGTCTGGCAACCCAGCCTGAACCGCGCCGCGTATTTCACCAAAAACCGAGGCCAGACGTGGATGCCGGTTGTGCTGCCCGGAACTCCAGCGGGCGAACCCGGCTCGCACTTCCAGTTCTACCTGCGGCGGCAAGTGCTGGTCGCAGACCGCGTCACACCAGGCGTGTTCTACCTGTACCACAGCGCCAAAGGCCTGTACAAAACGATCAATGGCGGCACGACTTGGGCACTCGTCTCGAGCGGCGAGATCACACCATTCAGTGTTTTCAACGCGAAGTTGGTGGCCGTTCCCGGCAAAGCTGGACATTTGTTTTTTACGCCCGGAGCCTTGGATGGGCTGGACGCACCGCTCAAACGCAGCATTGATGGCGGCGCGAACTGGACGACCATTCCGAACGTGACTCGAGTGCTCGCCTACGGGTTCGGCAAGCCCTTGACGGTGGGTGGCTACCCAACGGTGTTCGTGTCCGGCAAAGTCGGCGGACAGTACGGCATCTGGCGCTCGACCGACAACGCCGCAAGCTGGAAGCGCATTTCCGATTACCCGACCGGCATCATGGACAACGTACAAACCATCGAAGGCGACCAGAACGTGTTCGGCAAGGTTTACATCGGCTTCGGTGGTGTCGGGTTCGTTTACGGACAGCCCCAATGAAATCAGGCCAGTTTCTCGAGCACCACTTCACTTCATCACCCGAGGCCAGAAGGACCATCATTCATTCACATCAGCACCACTCCTCTGGCATAGCGCTTCTCGGGTGAACCCGCTTGAGCACACGAGCCCCACGCGACTGTGCTCGAGCGATCACCTTCAAAGCAGACCTCACAAAAACATGCTAGAAACGATCCGTATGACACTGCATCCCCGGCAACCACTGCGACCCATGTGGTTCCTGGGGATTGCGTCGTTGCTGCTTGTGATCTGGACGGTCGCAGTCTTCGAGTACGGTTCGTTCAATTGGGCCGTGTTTCGCAGCGGTGTGTACGTCGCACCGTTGACCTTCAAATACCAGTTCGAGCAACTCTTGAACGCTTGGCGCGAACATGCCGTCATCATCATTGCCGTGCTCGCCTTTTCGTTCACACCCGCCTGTCGTCGCCTCGTGCGCCGCCGCGATTACGGCAACGCTCGGGACCGGGATTTGATCTGGCTTGGATTGTTCTTGGCCGTAACATACACGGTTTTTGCTTGGGATCAATTTCAGATGCAAAACAAATGGATGCTCGAGACCAAGGGCGATTTTTTGGGATACGAGCGCAGCAATTACGGTTTGTTGTTCGTTGCCATCGCCGGACTGCTCGGTGGTTGGCGCATCGGACTGATCGCCGGATTGGTGAACATGTTCACGCTTGGATGGATCGAACATACGGTCATGACCAATCCCAATTACCCGGAAGAACCAGTCTTGCGCACCATCCTGATGCAACTCTGGTCGGTTGTTGGCGTGATCGTCGGCACCGGTTGCGGGTACTGGCGCGAGGCTGGTGTCCTCGAGTTTCGCCCGTGGAAATTGCTGCTGCTCGGCACGCTTTTCGAGGTTGTGTCCATCCTGTTAACACTGGCGACCACCTGGGCCGCGCCGTACCATTTTGACCGCTTTTCGCACAATCTTCTGGCGACTGGTCCACTCTTGGCGCTCCTAGGCTGGTGGTTGCAACGCCAAGCCATCAGCGACCCTCGAGCCTTACAAATGACCCAATCCGAACTGGCCCTCGTGCAATCTGAACTGCGGGCCTTACGCGCCCAAATGAACCCGCACTTCCTGATCAATTCTTTAAGCGTGATCCATCACCTGATTCGCACCGAACCCGAACACGCCCGAGAACTGCTGCTCGACCTGTCCGACGTGCTGCAACACACCCTGCGGGCCGGAGATTTCGTGACCCTTTCCCAAGAGATCGAACAAACCAAAGCGTACCTTGCACTCGAGCAGGCCCGATACACCAACCGTTTGCGCATCGAATGGAGCATCGCCGAAAACGTCAACCTCTCGAGCCTCGTGCCAACCTTGACCCTACAACCGCTCGTCGAAAACGCCGTGCGTCACGGTATTGCACCTCAACCCGAAGGCGGAACCGTGCGAGTTGAAGTGCTCGAGGAGAACGGCGGGATAACGCTGCGCGTCAACGATGACGGCGTGGGCTTCAAACCCTTCGATGTCGCCAATCCTCGAGCGACACTTTCCGAAGACGAACAGGCACACATCGCACTCGGCAATATCTCAGAACGCCTGCGATTGTTGTATGGCGAAAAGTACGGATTGCGAATTCAATCCAAACTTGAGGTTGGAACCACCGTGACCGTGCGCTTGCCATTGAAGAACCCAATGCCCGCATCGCGCAAATTACTCGAGAAGAATCAGCCCGAGAAGAGTTCATGAACATCCTGATCGTTGAAGACGAACAACACAGCCGCGAAGAACTCGAGTACCAACTCGCGCAACTCGAACCGAACGCGAACATTCAAAGCAGCGAAAACGCCATGAACGCCTGGGAACAGCTCGAGGCTGCCGATACCGCCGACGATGACGCGGCGTTCGATCTGATCTTCTTGGACATTCAAATGCCCGGAATGAACGGCCTCGAGCTTGCCGCCCGCGTCGCACGGTTGACCAGCCCGCCACGGATCGTCTTCGCCACCGCCAACCCAGAACACGCGATCACCGCCTTCGATCTCGAGGGAGTGGATTATCTTCTCAAGCCTTACCGCAGCGCACGGCTCGCCCAAACGCTCGAGCGGATTCGCAAACTGATGCTCGAGCCGAAAGCGACTACCAACCAAAGCATTCAACTCGAGAAAATCTGGGCCGCCCGAGGCGAGGTTGGTGTGCTGCTCTCGCCGAATGACATTCTGTTCTGTCAGGCCGATGGAGCGACCGTTACAGCCCGCACCACCGAACGAGAAACGCTGCCGTTACGTTTTAGTTTGCAAGACCTCGAGATGAGATTCCCGAACGGACCATTCGCCCGCGTTCACAAAAGTTTTTTGGTCAACCTCGAGCATGTGCGGCAAGTCGAACCGTTTTTTTCGGGATCGTACCGCTTGTTGTTGAGCGATGAAAGCAGTCGCGTGCCACTCTCGAGACAGTATGCGAAAGTCTTGCGCAAACGCCTCGCATGGTTTTAGATTTCAGCGTGAAGACCAAGATTGTTGCAAAGCTCGATGTGGAACTTGTGCGGTTCCTCGAGCATTACCGGAACAGGCATCAGATCAAAACCCAATCCGAAACACTCGAGGTTGCCATTCGAGAATTGCGACGTGCTCACTTGCGCAGCGAATACACCGCCGCCTCGCAAGACCTCGAGTACCTTGCGGATGTTCAAATGTGGCTGAGGGACTGAAAACGCATTTCGGGTTCGGACGCTAAACGGGTCAACGCGATTCGATCTTGATGGTTTCTGGTGCGACAGGCTCGAGCGGATTGGTCTTGTACGTGTACTCACCTGTGAACCGTGCAATTGCGATTGTGGCGTGGCCGTTCGGCACACCTCGAGTGATTTTGTTTGGTGTCACAATCGCCAGCGTTCTCGAGAAGGACGTGTAGGAGATTGTGCCATCGGTGGCAACCGGTGCGATGAATGCCCGACGAACTTTTGGTGATTTCTGGGTTTTGCCCTTGTATGAAAAGGGAATCGGTGATTCTCGAGACAGCACGATGGCGATGCTGCCGGGTGCAAGGTTGGTGCGAATGGTGTGTTGAAAAAATTTAAATGGTGCTTCGATTTTGACTTCTACCAGATTAACCATGCCGTATTCACTTGCGTCAGGGAAAAGCGGTTCCGCCATCGATCCGAGAAAGAAACTCGAAAGCTGCGAGTACAGCAACGACGGGTAAACTTCTCGCCCTTTGATTGCTTGTGCGCTCGAGCCGAGCGTGAAGGACGTCTTGCCAACCGTGATTCGAGGATTGTCCCAACCTTCGATTTTGATGGGCAGGGCCGTGCTTCTGAGTTGGTCGAAAAAAGCGTGAACAAAAATGTAATCCTTGAGGACTGGAACACTGATGGTTTTGCCTTGTGAGTTCAGAAATGTCACGTCACCAGACATGTAAAAATTGGCGGCATTCCCTTCGGGAAATCGCATCGTGAAGGCATCTTTGATGAAGCCGTTCTCGAAGGTTACGCCCATCGGTTCGAGCACGGCCCGCAAACTTTTGAGGCTGATGGAGAAATTTCCCTGTTCGCAAGGTTGATCGTCAGCACCCATTTTGTAGGTTTGTTGTGCTGATTCGAGACAGGCTGACGTGGGAAATTTCGTTGTCCCCGTGACCTGCGCCGTGCTCAGTTGTGCACCCATGAAAACGAATGTCGCAATTGCCGCCGTGAAAACTCCTGCCCGAATCGTGGTTGGCATGATGTACACCCCTTTCATTCCCGAATTGATCTCTCGAGCTTCACCAAGATCAGCAATGGCCAGTTTGATCGCTTCCACTTCGCTCGAGCCTGAAATCTCGTATCGACTTGCCCGGTGTCGAACATGTGACTCGAGTTCTCGTCTAATGGTTTGACGTTCACGTCCCCACAGTCCCCGGCTGGCTTGGCGCAAGAATTTCTCAAGGTCGGTCATGGTTTCCTCCAGAGCGTTTCGACTTTTTGGTTGAATTGTTGGAACGCCCGTCGTTTTTCCTCGAGCGCCCTTATTCCGCTTTGGCTGATCGCGTAGTACCGGCTGGGCATGCCTCCGCGTGGGCTGGGTTTGAAGCTGGCAGTCAGGAAACCTTGTTGGGTCAGTCGGTGCAATGCGGGGTAGACGCTGCCTTCTTTGAATTCAAAGTAGCCGTCGGTTTGGGTGTTGGCCTCTTCGATGATTTCCAGGCCGTACATTTCACTGTGCTCGAGGATGGAGAGCAGGATCAGTTCGAGGTTGCCTTTTAAGAGGTTTGGGTCGGCGGTCATGTGGCCTCCTGTGGTCTGGGCTTTGATGTCGAAATCTTGCGCGGTCCGTTTCGACCTTTGGAACACGGCTCGAGTTGTAGTTTATCTATAGCTAAAGATAAGCTAGGGCTCTCGAGTTGTCAAGCCAATGTGAAGGGCGGACCAATTGGCCCGCCCCAAAATTCAAACTCGAGCTTGTGTTGTTAACGTCGTCCGAAGTTCGCGCCACCCGCCGCTGGTGCTGCCGGTGCTGCCGCTGCCGCCGGACGGTTTCCCGCCGGTGCCGCCGTCGCCTCGGATTGTTGCGCCACAATGCGGGCGTACTCTTTGGCATCCACGGCTCGAGACAAACCGGTTTCGTAACTGACCAATTTGCGCTTGACCAGATCCGCCAGGCAGTTGTCCATCGTGCTCATGCCAACGTTGGCGCTGGTCTGGATGGTGCTCATCAGTTGGTAGGTTTTGCCCTCGCGGATCAGGGCGCGAACGGCTGGTGTGGCGATCATGACCTCGTAGGCGATCACGCGACCGTCTCCGGCCATGCGTGGCAAGATCTGCTGCGTCACGACCGCGACCAGGTTGTTGGCCAGTTGCACGCGAATTTGTTCTTGTTGCGCCTCGGGGAAAACGTCCACGATACGGTCAATCGATTCCGGGGCGCTGTTGGTGTGCAATGTGCCCATGACCAAGTGACCGGTTTCGGCGGCGGTCACGGCGGATTTGATGGTTTCGTAATCACGCATTTCTCCGACCAGAATCACATCTGGAGCCTCACGCAACACGGCCCGCAATGCGCTCTCGAAACTGCCGGTATCCGGGCCGATTTCGCGCTGATTGACAATAGAATTCTTGTGCGGATGGTTAAACTCAATCGGGTCTTCGATGGTGACGATGTGCATTTTTTTGTTGGTATTGATGTAATCGATCATTGCGGCCAGGGTGGTGGATTTTCCCGAACCGGTCGGGCCAGTCACGAGCACCAGTCCGCGTGGCGAGTTGGCGATGTCGATGATGATGTTGGTCGGCAGGCCCAGGTCATGCACGCCTTTGACGTTCGTTGGAATCAAACGCAAGACACCGGCGACGCTGCCGCGCTGCATGAAGGCATTGACACGGAAACGTCCGTATCCGGCCAGCGCGAACGAGAAATCCAGGTCGCGGTGCTCTTCAAAAACGCGCTGGCGTTTTTCGTCCATCATCGCGTACATCAAACGGCGCGTTTCGTTGGGCGTGAACGGCGTGCTCCATTCGCCGCTGGTGTATTCGCCGTGCACTTTGAACTGTGGTGGCAATCCAGCCGTGATGATGATGTCCGAAGCGCTGCGTTCAACCGCGTACTTGAGGATATCAACGATGGTCATTTCTTGGGAGAGTTGCGTCATAAGGTTCCTCGAGTCTATGAAAGTGGGTCTTTCAAAACTGGCACAGCCTGTCTCGGGCCAGATGCCAAAACTTGAACTCGAGTGTAGCATGCGCTCGGTTGACGCTTTTGGTCTCATCATGGGTGGTTTTTTGCCGATTTCTCGAGTTGCCTTGTGCCTGCCCGAATCGTCCGGTAGGCTACGCTCATGTCGGATGCCAACATCGACCCTGAAAAAGCAGATTCAACACTCGGATCGGAACCCGTCTTCGATTCCCTGACCGGGCAGGTGATCTCCACGCCGGACATACCGTTGGTGAACCTGGCGGTGCTCGAGGGGCTTTCAAACCAATTGGTCTGGAAGATCGGCAAAGAGGAGGGCTCAGAGCGCGTGGTGGTGCGTTTGGGTTACGCGAGCGCCACCGGCAGCTTCCGTGAATTGCCCAAACTGCGCGGTGCGACCGACACCGAAGTTGCAGATGCCGCCAAACTCGGCGAGTTGGTCGTCGAATGGATCGAGTGACACCCATGAATCGGATCAGGGCATGAAACTCGAGGTCGAACGCGAATTCGTGCTGGCGTATCCCGGAACGCCTACACAGGCGATTGCGTTCGTGCAAAACGTGCCGGTCAGCCTCGCACACGTGCCGTTCATTGATGGATTGCGGCTCGAGGGTACGGATGTTTTCGCAAATTTGCGCATCGACGCACCGATCATTGGTGAGCAACACCTGGATTTTCACTCGCGCCTTGAGCCGACCGCTGATGGGGCAAAACTGATCGCCCTCGAACGCAGCGGTAAAGCTTGGGCTGAGGTTGCCGGTCAAGCTCGCGTGAGCGCATCCGGCACGACCTCGAGCATCCTATATGCCCTTCGTATCGTGGTTCACCTCGAGTTACCCGTCACCGACCGTTGGGGTGGACGGGCCTTTGAGAAGATGGCACACGCCACCGCGCAACGCTCGATTGAACGTCTCAGCCTCGAGTTTCCAGACGGTGTGCTGGCGGCGATGCGGCAGCCTTGACGGGTAGAATGCGAACGCTCGAAGTGACGCGGGCTTGGGAGGAATGTTTCGATGCACAAGTGTTTTGTTTTCATGGCCGGTTTGCTCGCGCTTGGAATCGCGGCGGCCCAATCGACCAAACTCGAGTCCATTCGGGTTGGTCCGGGTGGCATCGACTTTGACAAGGCCGCCGGGGTCAACACCGCCGCAAAGAACTTTCGCAGCAAGGACGGCGTGCTGACCATCGCCATTGTTACGCACACGGCAGGCAATGGATTCTTCAATCCGGTCTACGTCGGTGCGACCGCCGCCGCCGCCGAATTCAGCCGGGCCGGACTGCCGATCAACCTGCTGCGGCTTGGGCCACCCGATGCCGCCGATGACATCCCAGAACAACTCGAGATCCTGCGTGCAGTGCTGGCGAACCCGAAACTGGATGGATTGGCCTTGACCACCCCACAGGCTGGGGCCTACAAGGACATCATCAATAAAGCTTTCGAGTTGGGTATTCCGGTCGCCACCCTGAACAGTTACGATCCCTATTTGCCGCGCCGCAATCAAATCTCGCACACTGGGCAGACCGCGAGTGCCGCCGCCATCGCCGGGGAAGCGCTGGTGAACGATTTGCTCAAACGGCGCGTCTCGAGCGGCAGCATCCTGATCCTGAACGACCTGAGCGCCAAATCCGAAGAGGTCAATGACCGGGTTCGGTTCGCCAGTGAAGCCATCCGCAACGCCTTGAAAGAAAAAGGCTTGACCGGAATCAGCCTGAATGATGGTCAAGGCCAGGGCGTGAACGTGCGCAACGGCAACACCGACGACGTGCTCGAGGTCTTGCGTGCGACCGCCGATGTGGTCGGTGTGTTCGCACCGAACGGCCAGATCACCCCGGCGTTGGCCGATGCGATCACGGTCTTAAAGAAGAACAATCAGATTTCCGCGTTCGGGTTCGATTTGGGTCCGGCACAACTCAAAGCGATCTCTGAGGGCGCATTGACCGGTAGCCTCGGGCAGCAACCGTTTGTGCAGGGATACTGGCCGATCAAGCAGCTTGTCTTGCAGATCGACCGTGGCATCGGGGCCGTGAACGTGGACACTCGGGCCGAGTTGGTCACGAAATCGAACTTGGCGGCGTTTCAGAAGAGCGTCAAGACACGATTCACGAATTAGAAGGTAGAGGAAAGGAAGAGCAAAAACCTGATGGATGCTGCCCTGGCTCGAAGCTGTTCAAGCTCGAGGTGTTGGTTCAATCATCTGGCTTGAGAATGGTTGTGTTTAGATTTTGTGATCCGCCAAGTCCTGCTCGAGCGCGTCGCTGGCAAGTTTTCCTGAGAGCATCACCAACGGCAGGCCACCGCCCGGATGCGCACTTCCCGAGGCCAGATACAACCCATGCACCTTACGGGACCGGTTCTTAGGGCGCAGGAACGCGCTGGAAACCGTGTTGGAACTCGAGCCGTAAATCCCACCGCGATGCGTGAGGTATCGGGATTCGAGGTCGGCGGGTGTCATCAGATGCTGGACGCGAATTCGATCACGGATGTCGAACCCTCGGGCCGCCAGGGATTGCAGGATCAATTGCCCGTAAGGTTCGGCCTCGAGTGTCCAATCGGTGCGTCCGGTCGGTGGGGCGTTGACCAACACAAACCAGTTTTCCATGCCCGCCGGTGCTTGACTGGAATCGGTTTTGCTCGAGATGCAGACATAGATTGTGGGGTTCTCGGCGGGCCGCTGGTCTTCAAAAATGCGTTTGAACTCGAGCGGGTAATCGCTGGAAAAGAAGATGTTGTGATGCTCCAAACCCGACGTGATGCCTTCCACCCCGAGCATCATCACGAACCCGGACAGGCTCGGTTCGAGTTTGCTTTTGCGGTCGTCCAAACTGGGCTCGAGCAGGCTTTCGTAGAGATGGGCTGCATCGGCGTTGCAGACAATCGCGTCCGCCTGCAAGATTCGACCATCCTCGAGTTGCACGCCGCTGACTTCGATTTCGCGGCGGTCTGGCATGACTGGCGGGGTGAAATCGTCGGTCAAGATTTTTTGCACGCTTGCGTTGTAATCGAATTTCACTCCGAGCTTACGGGCGATCTTCTCGAGCGCAACTGCCAGCGCATACAGCCCGCCCTTGATGTACCAGGCTCCGAAGGCGTACTCGGAGTACAGGACCGTCGAGAGTGTGCCAGGGGCCTTGTACGGGCTCGAGCCGGTGTAGGTGGCGTAACGGCCCACGAATTGCCGCAGGCGTTTGTCACGAAAAAAACGCTTAGAGAGTCCATCCAAGGTCGGCCACGGTGCGAGGGCGCTCAGGTCCGCCCACGGTACGCCGCCACGAACGAAATCGAGTGGACTGTTGATTGTGCTTTCCAAAAACGGTTTGCGCGATCCTCGCCAAGCGCGGGCGGCATGACCAAAAAACGCCATGAAATCATCACCGGAACCAGGACTGAATCGCTCGAGGTTGCGCATCATGGTCGGCAGGTCGGCGCTGGCATCAAACCCTGTACCGTCCGAATACACATACTTGCAGACCGGCTCGAGCCGCACCAGTTCAAGGTGATCTTGCAGGCGTTCACCGGCGGCGGCGAACAAATCCTCAAACACCCACGGGAGCGTCACCAAACTCGGGCCGGTGTCGAAACGAAAACCGGCATCCTCGAGCAAATTCAGTTTTCCACCCGGACGCTCGAGTTTTTCCAGCACTGTGACGCGGTAGCCTTTGGCGGCCAGACGCACGCTCGCGGCGAGGCCACCGACACCCGCACCAATCACAATCACCTCGAGCGTTTTAAGAGGCATCTCGGGCCTTGCGGGGATGGATTCCGGGTTTGCGCAGATCGTAGATACGATCCTTCCAGGCGACCGCACCTTGCCGATACCGATGCCAGGATTCCAGTCCGACCAGCGCCCAGGCGAGCATCGCAATTGGATGCAGTAGGCTCAGGCCGGGGACGTAACGGCTGGCACGGTCACTGATTGTGCGCGGCAGCAAACCCAGCAGCACGGCAAAGGCGGGCTCCAGACCGGGTTGAAACGCGAACCACACCCACGGCAGCACGAACAGGATCAAATTGAGCAGCGTCACGGCGATCAAGGCCAACGGACTTGCACCGAAGGCGGGGAAAACGTTCTTGGCATAACCCTCGAAAGCTTCGGACGCTGAGCCGTACATGCGGGTGCGAATCACACCGGCGGCATTCAAAAGCTGAAATCGACCTCGGGCAATCTTGATGTTCCGAGCGAGCGCCATGTCCTCAATCACGCTCGAGCGCACGCCGGTATGCCCGCCGATTCGGTTGTACATCTCGCGTCTGAAGGCGATGCACTGCCCGTTGGCGGCGACCGCAATCGGGAACCGTCGCGCAGGTACGAGTGCCAAAGGCAGAAATGCCATCAGGCTCCACTGTTGCAACGGTTGCAGCAGGCTCGAGAGCCAATCCCGGCATTCCTGTTCCGGCCAAGCGCACAGCGCATCCGCTCGGGTTGAGGCGAACGCATTGACGATCAGGCCCACACCCTCTGCCGTCCAGAACGTATCAGCATCCGTGAAGATCAGGATTTCACCACTTGCCGCCCTCGAGAGTTGCTGGCAGGCGTGCGGTTTGCCGAGCCAGCCGTTGGGCAAGTCTGCCCCTTCAATCGGTTGCAGGCGCGAATCCAGCGCCGCGTACTTGCGAATCACCTCGAGCGTGCCGTCCTTGGAATGGTCATCCAAAACGATGATCTCGAGGTTCGTGTAATCTTGCGCGAGCAGGCTCGGCAGCAGGCGCTCGAGGTTGCTGGCCTCGTTGCGGGCCGGAACGAGCAGGCTCACCTTGGGCCGATCAGGGCTTGAACACGATGGCAGTTCGCGCAGGTTGCGCCACGCCCGAGCGTTCAGAACCGCATAGACGGCCAATCCCGCCAGCGTCAGGGTCAATGGGTTCATGTGTTTGACCTGACGGGCATCAGGGCGGTACGCAGCGCATCCCAACCCTCTTGGGCGCTCGGCAGGCCACGCAAGGCGCTCGAGTAACCGTCCAACCGTCCGAGCGTGACATCGTACTCGAGTTTGTCGGCCTCGAGCGTTAAGTCCTCGCACAATGTTTTCGTCAAATTGCGTAAGGTTTCAACACCAGTTGCAATTCTTGCCGGACCGACCCGGATAAAAGCGTCAGGTCGCGCTTGCCCGCGATGCTCGAGTCGCCATGCGACGGCACGTACCCGCAGCGGTTTGTCTTTGGCGGTGGCAATCGCCAGACTCGCCGAGCCGGGTTGGTACGGAATCGGACGCAAATTCGGCGGTACGATTCGGGCGGATGGAAACAGCAACATCGCGGCTGGAGTCCGATCTGAACTGTGGTTTGGCTCGAGCAATTCGCGTTTGGCGTAACGCAACATTTGACGCACGCTGGCCGTTTCGGAGGGCGTGAAACCGAAGCCGCCCGCAAAGCGCAAAAACGAGTATTTACGCAATTCGGCCTCGAGCATGGCAACGCGAAAATTCAGGCCCAAATGCCGGGAAAGGCACACACCCAAGTAGCCGTCCCACCAGGAGACGTGCGTGGCATGAAACAGCGTTGCGACCGGTTCGGGGTCTTGAGCCTCGATTTGCACGTTCACACTGCCGACATGACCGCGCAAACTCCACTGCGTGTACCCCTGCACCAATGGCGTGAAAAGGGAATGGGTTTGGGCCTCGATCATTTGCGCCCCGAAACGCTCGAGAACAGGTTTGAGCCGAGCAAATTTTTCAGGGCAGGCATGGCAAAAATGCCCATCGCAACAAAGCCCGCAATGCCAACCACCGGCTGATCCCACCAGAAGATGTTCACAATGCTCGAGCCGAACCAAGTCCAGCAGTACGACAGGATCGGCAACACCGTGAACCAGGTCAGGTGCGAATTGAAGGGTTCAACCCTCAGCCTCGAGAATCCGGCGAAGAGGATCAGCGCGGTCAGCAACCAACCGGCGTAATTCTCGAGCGGAATGCCGACGTACTCGCCGTGTCGCGCCCAAGTCCACAATCCGGCCCGAACCATCTGCGGGTCCAAAAAGACATCCCAAGCGATCAGTGCGAGCGCCGCAACTGCGACAAACCAGCGTTTCGGTGCGATCAAGTGCGCGATGCTCGCGGCGTTCCAGGCCATCATCTGCCAGCACAACGGGACCAGCAACGGCACGCCCGCCAAGCCGGGACCAAGCCGCTGCGAGTACGAATACCAACCGTAAGGAAAACCGGTATGAATCGAGAGCATCTCGAGGCTGCCCGCAACCGTGAAACACAACACCAACATTGTCACCGCCGCCCGAGCACCCCGTGCAACGTACAGGTGCGAGAATGCGAACGCGGTGCTGCTCAGGACAATAAACAATGTGCCGGTCATTTCAAGGTCTTTGGGAAGCAATGAATACACCGGTTGGGCGATCAAATGCGCCGCAAACAACAACCAGACGACAGCCTCGAGTTTCGTCTCAACACGGTTTGCGTGCGCCTGAAGCACCGTCATGTGTTCAGAATAGTCCATGACCGATTCATGGTTATCGATGCAGGGCACAAAAGCGGATGGTGAGGCTTGAACATCAGGTTCAAACACGGGCGTTATAGCGTATCCCTGTGAACGCACACAGCCGCCTCGAGCCTTGGGATCAACCGGTGTTGCACCCATGAGCCTGGTGGCGCTGACCCAATCACTCGGACGACTCGAGGCGCTCGAGCCCGCATTGCGAGCCCGAGGATTCGAGATCCTGCGCATTCCGCTGGTGCGAACCGCGACCTTGCCGGTCAATCTCGAGGCACTCAAAGCCTGCCGATGGTGGTTGATCTCGAGCGTCGCCACCGTTGAGGCGCTCGAGGAACTGGGCGCAGATTTTGCCGCACATCGTTTCGGCGCGGTCGGACGCGCCAGCGCAGAGGCGATTCGTGCCGCCAAAGGTCAGGTTGACCTGATCGCGCCCGAAGGCAACGCGAGCAGCCTCGCACAACAATTCTTAAACCTCGAGCGAACCGACCCGAACGAACCGGTCGGCTTGCCGCTCGGAGACCGTGCCCTTTCAACCCTGAACGATGAACTGACCCGAGCCGGAATTTTAATACGCACGCTCTGTGTCTACTCGAGCCAAAGCAATCCGTGGCCCGCAGGTGCGCCACAACCGGACCTGATCGTGCTCGCCAGCCCAACCGCCACACAGGCCCTGCCCGAACAGGTTGCCACCAATGCCAGCCTGATCGCACTTGGACCCGCGACCGCCGCCAGCATTCAGGCTCGAGGTTGGACGTGTCAGGTTGCACGCGAACCGAGCACCCAAGCGTTGCTCGAGTTGATGCTTTAACGCCTGGGCACGTTGCGGGCCGTTCCAAGGCCGGTGATGACTGTGCTCGGTGAAGTTGTTGCGATCTGTCCAACGGCGGAAACCCGGATTGAGATTTGAAAACCCATGCCCAACAGCAACGCATTTGCCGCGAACTTGCTGGGGTTCGGTTTGGCCCGCAACCCGCCCAGAAACACCTTATCGATGCCCTCGCTTGGCGAGAATGACCCATCGCGCATCAAGTCTGAGCCGATGCTTGAACTGGCGTGATCGACCACACCATCGACCAGCACCCCCTCATTGATGGTGACATCCCAATTCAGGATTGGGATGGTGTTTTGTTCCCAGGCGATGGCTCCCGTTCCCGAACCTTCAATTCCAGTGCGGGCCTCAACCAGAACCCAAGGTGCGATGCGATTGCTGGGCAGGTCAGGCAAATCCCTCAAGAATTTCGCACGTTTCGCCAAGTAAAAAACCACACCATGATACCGGCGCGGTGATGCGTTCAAACCATCTGGGATCAGCAACGCGAGCGCATCTGCACCGGTCGTGACCTCGTTGATCGTGGTGCGACCGGTCATGCCGTCAATGACTTGAATGCGTTTGCCCGCCGGGTAAATGTAGGCCGCCTGATTGATCGTTTCGGCCATTCGGGACGCGGCCTGACGGGCATCCTCGAGCGAATTTGTTCGGGCCTGTTGCGCATCGCTGAGGCGTTGATTCGTTTGCAGCAACGCGGCGGCGACCGTCAGAATCACCCCGAGCACCCCCATCGCAATCAGCATCTCGAGGGTCGTGAATCCATGATCGCGCCTGGATGCAATCATCACGATCCCGCCGGACTCGGATCACCAATGTAGGTCGAAAGCGAAATCTGGCCCGCCTGTGGGCAATCGACCACAACCGTGACCTTTTTGACTTTGGCAACACCTGCTGTGACACTTAAGGCCAAGGAGGTCGGATCGATGGTGTACGAAACCACCACCGGAGTTTGCAAGTTGCAACTGAAACGCAGTGTTTTAGGCAACTGCGGGCCTGTTTGATTGCGAAAATCCTGCTGTTCCTGCCACAGGCTGCGGTACGAATCCAACACTTCGCGGGCGACATTGACGGCATAGGTGCGGGCATCATTGTTGCGACCCAAACCCAAGGCCGGAATCAAACTGATCCCCAGCACAACAATCGAGAGCACACTGATCGCCACCATCACCTCGAGCAACGAGAAGCCCCGATCCCGCCGTGAATTCGCAGCGGAACGGTTCATTGCATCACCGTTTTGCCGGTCGTGAGCAAGCGCACCCGTGCCTGTCGGTCGCCAAAGATGGCATCGATCACGATGGGTGCTGGATTGTTCGGACGACCACGCACATCAAACGTGACCGAAGTTCTCGGCAGACCGGCCATCAACACCGATGTGAGACTCGCGTCACGCTCGAGTCGAACTCCTTTCGTTACGGTGCCAGAACTGATCGTGAAGTCATCACCATCGGGACGGTCGAGCAAGAAATTGACCGTTAACGCCGTCGTTTCGGCCTTGGCACGGGCTCCGGTTTCGCGCAGCAATTGGGCAATCTGATTGCTGACATCGCGCATCACGAGCCCTCGCTGGTACGCCGCGTATTGAGGAAAGCCAATCGACAACAAGATGGCCAGAATGCCGACCACAACCAGAATCTCGAGCAGCGTTAACCCAGATGCCCGAGCGAGATGCGTGCTCACCCTCACCGCTTCAAGGCCCATCCCGGCCCCGAGAATACGTGATTCGTAAACGCACATCGGACGGCAATTGTTGCAAGGTGAAATTGTCGATGTTCAGGCTGGTGCCGTCCTTGAAGCGCAGCACCGGCTGCCCGCCAGAGGCACCAATCGAATCGATCTGCTCGAGCCTGATTTGATTCGCGGGCAAGGTGTTGATCGGCGTGGTCTCAACGATGCTCGAACTTGCTTCTACTTGGCGCGTGGTTTGAACTGGTCTGGTCGTGCCCGTCACCGCTTCTTCACCGAAAGTCACTGCGGACGCTGCGACTTCATCGGCCTGAGGTTGCACGCTCACGGCGGGCGGCAACGCTCGAGGGGCGGCATTGACGGCGGTGATCGTGCGGTTGCTGGCTGGACGCAAGAGCGATTGAAAAATGGCAAAACTGCTCAGTGAACACACCACCACAATCGCCAACAGCACCCAACGGTTCCCGGCTGATGCCGCTTCACGCTGGCGCGACGGATTCCAAACACCAGTCTGCAAAGCATCCTGTTCAGCTTTGGAATGCCAAATGCCCGTTTGCCTGGAACTAGAGGTTTGTTTGGCATTGCCCCGGCTCGAGGCTTGGGCTTTGTTTTGATCCACGGTTTGCCAACGTTCAAGATGGTTCGGGTTGCGTCCCAGGGGGGGTTGCTGTTGTTCAGGTTTCATGGGTCCTCCGATCCAAGCGGATTTCTGTACTTACTGGCCCTGTTATGGGGTTAAATCAACCTTCTGAGACCCGTTCAGGTCAAATGACCAATCGGCGGTGATACCGGTCGTGCCCTGATACAGGTTAAAACCGTAGCCGCCATTGCGCAAACGGTGATCGTAACTGACCGCGTAATTGCAGCTGCCTTTGCTGGCATCATTGTCCGCGTCATCGACCGAATCCAAGGGCCGTGCCGTCCGGTCGCAATCATTAAATTTTGCCTGCTCATCCGCTGGGAGTTTGTCCAACCAATCGGCGTAACCGTTTCGGCCTGGTGCGAGCAAGCCCAACTCTCGAGCGATCAAACCGCCATTCACAAACCCACCACGGGCTGCCAGCTTGCCCGCAATGCGGTTGTTGGCGTACAAAAACGCATCCAACTGCGTGGTTTCGGTCGCATAGGCATAAGGTTCTTTCATCGCCACCCGCAGGTACGAGCCATCAAAACTGATCGTGCCCGAAACTTGATTCCCAGCGTTCGTGCCCGAAAAATTCTCAAGCCAAGGGTCTTTGTTCGCACCGGGGTTTTCGATGATACGTTCGGCGAGGGCACGGGTGAATGCGGCATCCTTTGGGAAACCGGATGCCTCGAGTTCCTTGACCAAATCATCGATCCGGGTTGCTTTGACCAGGGCATCTGGAGAATCTTTGTAACGTTCTGGTGTTGCGCCGTTTAAGAAACGAAAGCGGGTGCGCCAAATGCCGTATTCCACCGTCTCTGTGCCCAACAATGTTCGGTATTCGTGATCGGAGAGCCACCTCGAGAATTGCCCGGTTTGATCGGTGCGTCCTGGCGAGATCAGGCTTTCGTAAACCGCGTCGCCCGTAATGCGTTGCACATCTGTGCCCGCAACGCTGCGTCCAAGTTGATCAAAAAACGCACCGTTGGTTTGTCGCAACTCCTCGCCTGTGCCTTTGCGCACAAAGCGATCTGCGGTCGATACGACTGGGTCCGGGAAGGCCAACCCGAACTGCTCGCGGAAGTAATCTGCCGCCTGCCGTTCACGCCGGGGCAAGAGGTTGCCGCTCGAGTCTTTCTCCGTGAAATTCCCCATGATGATGTTGTTGCCCGCCGAAATTCGCAATTCGTCCTTGCCCGCCCCAATGTTCTTGCGGGCGCAGTCATCGGGGCTCGAGACACCCTGACAAACGCCCTGACCAGGTTTGTCCGCCCGGTTTTTGTTCAACAGATTCCCAGCAATGTAGGCGTTTCGTCCGGCGTAAATTGCACCACGGCCCTCGACCACACCCCTGATGACCACATCACCGGAAACGAAGACATCACCCGAGAGTTGAATGGGTTTCGCAGGCGTTCCCACCAGCACCAGATTGCCATCGAAATGCCCTTTGACTTTGGTCAAGGCGCTGGCCCCAGCAAATGTATCGCCCACACCCACGCCAAGGATCGAATCCCCACCCTCGAGCGAACCCGTGGCGCTCGCCCGAGCAACCGCGCGGTCCAAGCCCGGAAAGGCCGTGACACCGTTCTCATCGCGGGGCAAGCGATCACCGCTGTAATTCTCGTTCTTGTCGCCCGTGATGACGGTATCGTTTGCCAGATTCTGTCCGGCCCGGTCTTTGGTGATGCTCGAGCGCACGTACACACTGCCATCAATCACCGAACCCCTGCCGCTGCCGATGCCGCAACTGGTGCCAGGTCTGGTACATGGATCGACCCCGTTCTCTTCGGTGCCCCAACCGGGTCGGAAGGCATGGATCGAACCGACATCACCATTGACTTTCAAATGACAGAACATACAGTTGACATCCTCGGTTAGCATCGCCAGGTCAAAAATGCTGTTCGGATCAAACTGCACCTTGCGCAGCACCGTTTGTGAACGCCCAGATGCATCCTGAGCGGTTGCCGCGACCCGCACCCATGAGGCATTCTCGTTGGCTTTGCTGATGGTCTTGATCTGCCAACCGAGGGTGACACCATCGGTTTCAAAACGGTGATTGCCCGCCAATTTGACCACCTTCGGATCGGTCGGGTTGATCAAAGCAGTGCTTGCCCGGTCTGGCGAGATCAAATCCAGCCATGCAACCGCTGGCAGGCGAGACAACCGCAGGTTCTCGGTCAAGACCACCCGTGCCACGTCTGAATACCCATCGGCCAGTTGAGCCAATGCCGTCGTTGCCGCATCCGTTCTGGTGATCCGGGCGCTGCGTGTGGTCAGGCCAGTGATCAAGGTCAACAGGCCCAAAACCAGCACCGTTACCGCCAGCACCGTCACCAAAGCGATGCCGTCAGTTCGACGGGACTTTGGTCGTGAGGGCACAGACTGACTTTTGAAGCCCTCGAGCCGCTGGGTGCTAAAGCGATTTGCAGCCGACACAACCCCACCATTCCTTCCCGTACCAGCAAGCAGACCATCGCCTGTTATTTGTATGTGGTCATCTCTTGATCATTGTGCGCTTGATGAACCCTGAATGAACTTGAAAAGCGAAGAAACCCAATCGGTCACACAAGCCTGCATCAACCTCGAGCAACGTTCCTGAATTGTACCCCGGACGGCCCAGGCAACGGGCACATCGGCCACAAAAGGGCTTCAACCTCAGGTTGGGATTGAACGATGATGATTTGCGCTGCAAAGCCCAAAAGGGCGGGCAGGAAGAAGAAAAACCCGATGAACTCGAGTATCCTCCTGATCACCCAGGCTCAAGTGGTTGCCAATGCTGGCTCGAGCACCTACGAAGTCCATGCCCGAGTTCAGGTTCACCGTGCTTCTGCTCGAGCGTTCCAAGGTGGTCCAAAACGGCGTTTGCATCCAATCAAAGTCGAAGTCTTGACCAATCACGCCCGAGAACAGCAAATGGAGGAGACCTGGCAGCAGGTTCGGCTTACCTCGAGCCGAACCAGGAACTTGCCACGGCACCAGCCTCGCCCGTTTCGAGCACACGCAACTTACCGGGATTCAACAGGCCCTTGGGGTTGAAGCGCTTGATGCCCTCGAGCACCACATCGCCGGACCAACGCGAATCACCGTCCAGGTAATACGTGTGCGGATCTGCGATGGGTGCTCCAATCTCCTCAAAGAATGCTTGGATCTCGAACAAGCGTTCTGAGGTTGTGAATCGAATCAATGGCAAACTGCCCGCGACGAGTGTGCCTCCCTGCGCGAGTTGTTCACGGATGAACTCGAGGTGCATCAGAACCTCATCTCCGAATTTCGCTTTGAGTTGCAGCGTCTGTTCAAGCAGCCTGCCCGCCTCGAATCTTGCCTGTGTGTAGGTGATGCCGGGATCGGTTTTCATTGCCCAGAGCGTCGTGTGGTTCCAGGAAAAATCCGAGAGTGCGAAACTGCCCGTATGGTATTTCTCGCTTGGATTGAACCAATCCATCGTGCCTTCATATGCCGCGGCTCGGACCTCGAGCGTTTTCGATACGCCGTGCTCAAGTTCGAGCATCACGGCGGTACGGCCATCGCGCACGCCGCCGGCCTTGACCAACGGAGCAAAATAACTGGGAATCGGCCATTCATGAATGCCAACCTCGCGTTTCATCAGGCTCGGGTCGGCGGCAATCTCGTGCGCGAATTGAATGGCCTGCTCAAGCGTCGGGAACGAAAACACACACTCCTCCCAAGCGGTTGCTGGTGCGAGCGTCACGGTCAACTCGGTCATGATGGCGGTCGTGCCATAGGCGTGAATCACCGGCATGCAATCCCAACCCTGCAAACGCACCGGTTCTGGATGCTCAGACATCGGGACCACCTCGGCACTGAGAATCAGACCATCCCAGAGCGTGCCGTACTGAATCGAACCCACACCGCCGAAACCGCCGCCGACAAAACCGCCCAGCGTCGCGGTCGCCCAGGTGCTCGGGTACATGCGCAACTCGCAACCGACCTCACGGGCGGCACGTTCGAGTTGACCCATGCGCACGCCAGCCTCAACGCGGGCCGTTCGCGCAACCGGATCGATCTCGAGAATCTTGTTCATGCGGTGCAAACTGGCCACGATCCCGCCATGCAACGGCACGGCCTGACCGTAATTGCCGCTGCCCGCACCACGGATCGTCAATGGAACCCCGTCCCGAGACGCGAGCGAAATCACCGCGCACAACTCCGCACTCGATTCTGGTGCGACCATCACCTCGGCGCGTTTGTCGCGCAACAACTCGAGCAGCACCGGCGAGAACGCGAACTGGTCCTTGCTGAAGGTCTCGAGCACTTTTGCGTCGGTAAAGACGTTTTTGCTGCCGACGATGGCGTGAAGCGCGGTGATGGTTTCAGGCTGCATGAACCAGCTTAATGGGCAAAGGAGAAAGTTGAAAGTAATACCCAATCACCTTGGCGGCCCGAGGGGGCGTGGATTGGCGCTTTGGCCTGTAAGAAGTTCGGGGCAAAAAACGGGGTTGCAACCCGTGCCGAAATTTCAAACCCCAGCGCCAGTAGGTTGGTCTATCCAGCCTGTCTGCTCGAGTTCATGCTGATCGAGCGGCAATCCGAGTTTCCTGGCGAGGTCGAGTGCCCGCTGCAAATGCTTGCGGGCCTGTTCCGGTTGACCGTCCCAAACCTCGAGTGTCGCCTGTGCCCGCAGGCAGGACACCTCGAGCCGTTCGCCTGGTTGAATCCCCGCTTTGAGTTTTTGCACGAATGCTCGAGCGAGTGCGATTTCGCCGCCGCGCAACAGGCTTTCAACCTCCAGCCAGTGCTTGAGTCGCGGCGC
>JANOWZ010000493.1:0-5832 GCA_031418155.1 Deinococcales bacterium | reverse complement strand
TTGATGAATCCGCCCGTTTTTAGATGTTCGATTTCAAATGCTCGAGGTTGATCCGTTTGCGCCGGAACCTGCGTTTTTATCATCCCCTTGGAGGTCTTTGTGGAAACGGTGCGCGTCTCCGGTCAATCCCGTCCCAATTCAGTTGCCGGAGCCATCGCCGCCCTATTGCGCCTGCACGGCGAGGTCGAAGTCCAGGCCATCGGTGCGTTGGCCGTGAATCAGGCGGTCAAAGCCATCGCGATTGCCCGGTCGTACATCTCACCCGATGGATTGGACCTTTCAACCGTGCCGTCGTTCGTTAAACTTTCCCTCGAAACGGAGGAACGTACCGCCATGAAGTTCGTGGTCCTCTCGAGAAAGCTCGATGGTGCACCGATTCCGCTGGTGTCACTCAAAACGCTCGATGGTTGACGGTATTTGAACTCGGTTCAGAACGTGTTTTGGCTTTGAGTCATTCAGATGGTGACGAACCATCTGAACGCGATCAGGTGATCGCAAACCCGCTCGACTGGCACGTTTGAAATAGTGCTTTTGATTGTTGTCAAAGTATTCTGGATTTTGTAAGGTTCACTTGTCCAACCCGGCACAAGACCGGGATGAACCCGAGCACGGAACAAGCTGGGCGGAACAGGCTGGGCCGGGTCCGAAGGAGGACGAGTGAACTTTTTATTGATGATTCTGATTTTCGGCGCTTCGATGCTTGCCCAAATGTACCTGACGAGCACCTACGGTCGATTCTCCAGGATTCGCAACGGACGCGATTTGACCGGCGCGGAGGTGGCCCGTGGCATCCTCGACTCGAACGGCCTGCAAAATGTGAGTGTCGAGATGGTTCCTGGTCAATTGACTGACCATTACGACCCGATTCACAAAGCGGTCCGCCTGTCTGAGGGCAATTACAGCCAACCGAGCCTCGCCGCCCTCGCCGTTGCCGCGCATGAGGTCGGTCATGCGATTCAGGATGCCAAAGCCTATGCGCCGCTGATCGCTCGAGCCCGACTGGCTCCGGTGCTTTCGGTCAGCGCCAACCTCGGCCAATTCGCCCTGTTGATCGGTGTGTTCATGCTGGCTTCCTCGTTTGGTCAGACCATGCTGCTGATCGGGATTGCCGGTTTGGGTGCGGCTTTGCTGTTCCATCTCGTGACCCTGCCGGTGGAGTTTGATGCCTCACGTCGGGCCTTGTTGATCCTCGAGAAGGACGGTTACTTGACCCGAGAAGAGAATGCCGGTGCCCGAAGCGTCTTGACCGCCGCCGCCATGACCTACGTTGTTGCCGCACTCGGGGCGCTCGCCACTCTGGCGTACTACATGGGTTTTTTGCGCCGCGACGAAGATTAACGCACAGGTTGACGAATCAGGCTGACCAATCAGCCTGACCCAACAGATTCTCAACAGGCTCGAGCTTGAACACGGCTCGGGCCTGTTGATGTTGAACTCGGGATGAGCCTGCGCTCACTTCAACTTGGTACACTGTCCCACGTGTACGTGAACCGAAAGGCCAACTTTGAATACGAATTGCTCGAGCGTTTCGAGGCTGGCATTGAACTTCGCGGCACGGAAATCAAAAGCATTCGTCTCGGTGGTGTCGATTTTCGGGACAGTTTCGCCCGCTTTCAAAACCGTGAACTCTTCCTCGAGAACCTCTACATCCCTCCGTTCGAGAAGGCATCTTACAACAACCACGAGCCCCGGCGAAACCGCAAATTGCTTTTGCATCGCAAGGAACTCGATACCTTGCGCATTTCGGTCACGCATCAAGGCTTAACGATTGTGCCGGTGCGTTTGTACCTCAAGGCCGGTCGTGCCAAGCTCGAGATTGCCGTTGCCAAGGGCAAAAAACTTTGGGACAAACGCGAATCCGAGAAAACCCGAGATGCCAAACGCGAGATGGACCGGTATCGATGAGACCCGTTTCCGTCATTGTCTCGAGATTGGTATTCAGTGTTTTGCTGGTTGCTGTGACGGCGCTGGTTTTCGCGCAACCCAGTTCAAAATCTTTGCGTGTCGCTGGTCTGAGCCTACGGGCCGTCTTTCCGGCTGGAACCCGGGTCGCCTACGCCGATGCTGGCGATTTGACGGCGGCGTTGGGCCTACAGATGCAGGTCGCTCGAGGGGCCGTGACGCTCGTTCAGGGTGGACGGATCTTGCGCATCACCCTGCTCGAGAACGTCGCTTCCGCTGCCAATTATGGTTGGGGTTTGTACGTCAATGGCCGCAACCAGCGCGGTCAGGCCGCAGGGTATCAGGCCGGTCAGTTGCTCTTGCCGATCAGGACGCTCGCCAATGGTCTTGATGCGACTCTTGCCGAAGACGGTTCAGGTTTGGTGCTCAACCTGCCCACTGTTCGGTTGCAGACGGTGCGCAGCGATACCAGCCCCGAGGGTGATCGGGTCGTGTTCGAGTTCTCCAAAGATGTCGGTTTTACCGTCCGACTCGAGGGGCAGGATGCGGTCTTGGATTTTCCGGCGGCCTCCAGCGATGAGGTCAATTACGAGGTCGGCGGCTCGTTTATCAAGACCGTCGAGGTCCGTCGTGGCCAGTCGCTGCTTGAGGCCCGTGTGCCATTGGCGAACGGTGCCGGGTTCTCGACCTATGCGCGTCCGGCCTCCTCGGGTTCTCCGGCCCGTGTGGTGCTGAATGTCTCCAAGTCGTTTGTTCGGCCAGAGGTGAAATTGCAGGCCCGCAAGGTCAAGGTCGTGCTCGATCCCGCCGCCGGTGGTGCGGATGCCGGTGTGACTGCCGCGGGGCTGCGCGAAAAAGACCTGATGCTTTCTTTTGCCCGCTTGATCGGTCGTCGTTTGGCTGACTCAGGTGTTGCCGTCGGCTATACCCGCAATGGTGATGCCAACGTGACCTTGAAGGAGCGCCAACAGGCTTCGCTCTCGAGTGATGTCTTCTTGTCGCTCTCACTGGCCGGATTGAACGGCTCGACCGGTTCCGGTGCGACAATCATGACGCTCTCGCCAGAGGCCGCCCGTGAGGGACTGATCGCCAAAGCCCGTGCCGCCCTCGAGACACAAACCGATGCCTCACGCCGTCGCCTGCTCTCAGACGTGGTTGCGCTCGGTGGTGCGAGCGGACTGCTGGCCGAACCGCTTCAGAATCGCCTGCTAGCGCTGGCGAAACCATCTGTTTCGACTCCTACACCCACTGGTCAATCACCGGCTGGCCAAACGCCAGCAGAAACCGACCCTGCCGTTCCCGGTTTGAGCGTTCAATCCCTGGTCGTGACGCGGGAGGCGCTGCTTGAGATGGCCCCCAAAGCCGCCGCCATGATCGAACTCGGTTGGCTCTCGAGCGAAACAGATCGCGTTTGGCTGAGTAAGCCTGAATCGATGCGTCTGCTGGCCGAAACCATCGCCGATGGGGTCCTCGAGTACCTCGCGCCGGTCATGAACCCCGGCGCTGGGGGCACCACCAAACCGGGCGGCACGTCCAAACCCAAAGCGACGGGGAAACCCTGATGCTGCGCTTCTTTGGCCGCTGGCTCACCCCGTTCAACATCATCGCCCTGCTGTTTTTGGGCAGTGTGGCCGCTTTTCGCTGGTTTCAGGAGCGCCCGCTGGCGATTGGGGTGGCCCCTGAAATCACCGAGTTCATGAAAGGCCCACAGCGACCAGTGTTGAACCTCAAACTGTATTTTGCCGCCGTCGATGGTCGCAATTTTGCGATTGAGGCCCGCAACATTCGGGTGGATGGCGAAACCCTCGGCCACCGTGCCGAGGCAACCGTCCGCGAGTGGCTCAAAGGCCCCTCGGCGCAGGGAGCCCTGCCGCTTGTGCCACGCGACAGCACCCCGCCGGGCGTGTTTTCCCATAAGGACAGCATTGTTATGGATTTGCCAAAAAGCTGGGCAAAAATTCGCCTGGGTCGCAGCGTTGAATGGTTGTACGCCTGTGGCTTGACCAACACCTTGCTCGGATTGCAGGGCGTTAAAAACGTCGTATTCATGTCTGAGGGCAAACCGCTCGAGACGCTGGCGGGTCATGTCTCAACGCGGGTGCCGTTCACAGCGCAGGAGTGCAAGTGAGTTTAAGGGTCCGTTCGGTCAGCATCGTCGGTTTCAAATCTTTCGGTGAGAAAATCAAAATCGAGTTCAGCCCTCGGGTCAACGCGGTGATCGGCCCGAACGGTTCGGGCAAATCGAACGTGATCGAAGGGATTCGCTGGGCCTCACACACCGCCAGAACCCGTGAATTGCGGGCGCGAAATGCCACCGAACTGATCTTTCACGGTTCGCAGGGCAAGGCGGCGCTCGGCATGGCGGAAGTCGAACTCGAACTCGAGGGCATTCAGGACCGGGCGGCGATGACCGTCACGCGCCGCCTGTACCGTGATGGCGATGGCGACCTCGAGCTTTCCGGTAAAACCGTGCGCGTTCGTGACCTGCACGATGCGTTGCGCGGTTCCGGCCTCGGTCCGGGCGGGCTGGCGGTCGTCGGGCAGGGCGAGATCGGTGCGGTCGTCGGTGCGAACCCGGAAACCATGCTCGGTTATCTCGAGGAGGCCGCCGGTCTGTCCCGTGCCACGCACCGTCGGGCCCAAACGATTGATCGACTCGAGACGGCCCGTCAGCATTTTGTGCGCCTGGAAGATGTCGCCGGAGAATTGCGCAACCGGGTTTCCCGACTCGAACGAGATGCCCGAGCCGCACTCGAGGTTGAGGGCCTGACCCGTGAGGCTGGAACCCTGGAACGCGCCCTCTATCGCGCTCGAGTTGCCTCCTTGCGCGAGGAGATCGAAAAGTTTGGCCGCGAGATTGAACGCGCCAATGCCAGCGTCGAATCGTCCGGGCATCGCATCGAAGTCATCACCCGAGAACTCGAATCGGGCCGCAACGAGCGCGAGCAATTGCAACTCGAATTCGCCCGTCGCAGCGGTGAGGTCGAACGCCTCGCAGGTGAGGCACGAACCCTACGCGAACGGGCCAGCGCCGCCGATTCCGGTCTGAACGCCGCCATCAAGGAACGTCGGGCGCTCGAGTCGGAGGCCGAAAAGATTCAAACCCTCGAGCGTCCGGTTGAACCGATCACACCGAGCGATAACCTGTCAGTGTTGCAAGCCAACCTCGAGCGATTGCGCCTTGACCTGATCGAACTCGAGGCGGTCGAAACCCGTTGGCAATCCGATCTGCGTGAGGCTCGGGCGCGGCGTGCAGCCTTGGAGGGTGAGTTCACCCAGGCCAGCGCCCAAATCGCCCGCAACCAGGCCGAACGCGAAGCCCTCGAGCGTGACTTAACCGAAGTTGACACTGAACTCCTGACCGTGATCGCCGAACGCGACCGCCTCGCCCCATTGCTCGAGGATGCGCAAACCGCCCGAGATTCGACCCGAGCGATGCTGGATCGGCTCGAACGCGAGGCCGGAACGCTCAGTTCACGCATCGCCGAGGATGCCACCCGCATCGCCGAGTTGAAAGCCACCAGAATTCCGCTCGGCAAAGAACAACAACGGCTCGAGTCGGCGCGTCAGGCCCGTACTCACCTTTCCCAAGGCCCCCGCAAAGCGCTCGAGTCCGGCATTGACGGCATTCTCGGACCGGTTGCGGATTTGGTCCGTGTGCCCGCCGAGCTCGAGACGGCGATTGGTGCGGCATTGGGTCGTCGCCTCGAGAATGTCGTGGTTCGTGATGGCTCTGTTGCACGTGAAGTGATCGAAATCTTAAAGCGTGTCGGTGGTCGGGCGACCTTCTTGCCGCTCGATCTGCTGCGCTCGAGGCCACGCCGCGAAAATGCGATCAACAACGAACGCGGCGTGCGTGGACTGGCGGTTGAATTGATCGAATGCGATTACGCGGTCGTGGCCGACAACCTGCTCGGCGAAACCCTGGTG
>JANOWZ010000492.1:0-16199 GCA_031418155.1 Deinococcales bacterium | reverse complement strand
TTTTGAGCAACTCTGGTCCGGTTTGATCGTCGGCAATTCGCTCCTGACCGCTCGAGGCGTTCCCGCCGCTGGTGAGGCTGACTTGAAAACCTGTCTGCCATGAAAATCATGGATGCCTTCGGTGCGGGCGGATCGTACACCGAATTTTACGCGATGGATTTCCTCGAGCAGTTTGTGAAGATGGGTCACGATGGTCCCGGCCACGAGACCCCTCTCAACAGGTTGTCACGTCCCGACTCAATTCCTGCCCTGATCAGCCCGGTGACAACCAAACAGGGCAACGAAGGGGTTTTCCCTCGAGTGCCCGCACCGCCTCTTCTGCTGCGAGGTGCTGGAGACGACCCATCGCATCTTCGGAGTACCAGGACATGTGTGGTGTCAGCCAGACATTGCTCAGGTTTCGCAGTGGCGAGGTCGGCTCGAGCGGTTCGCGTTCGAAGACATCCAGCGCTGCCCCGCCGATGGCTCCCGTTTTGATGGCAGTCACGAGTGCTTGGGTGTCGATCAGGCCACCTCGGGCGGTGTTGACGATGATTGCTGTGGATTTCATGCATGCCAGCCGTTGTGCATTGATCAAGTGATGGGTTGTGGTCGTCAGTGGGCTGTGCAAACTCACGGCATCTGACTGTTCAAGGAGTGCGTTCAACTCGAGGGGAATGACCCCGAGTTGAGCTGCCATTTCTGGTGTGAGCATGGGATCGGCGGCCACAAAACGACACCCGAATGGGCGCAAGCGTTCGAGGACCGAGCGACCAATTCGTCCAAGACCAACAAAGCCGACCGTGGTGCGCTGCATCGGCAAGATTGGCCTGGATACCGCAATGCCATTCCAACCTCCACCCCGCAACTCGGTTTGTTGTGGACCGAGTTTGCGCAGCATCGCCAAGAGCATGGCGACCGTGTGGTCCGCAACCTCATCCAGGCAGTAGTCGGGCACATTGGCCACGGCAACATCAAGCCCACGTGCCGCCTCGAGATCGATGTTGTCCACGCCAACGCCGTAACGGATCACGGTTGCTTGAGGCCCCAAAACCTCGAGCACCGCTTTGCTGATCGGTGCGAATTGAACCAGCACCACGCTCGCGCCATGCACTGCCGCGATCACTTCGGCTTCCGATGTGCATTGGTGCGAGGCGAGTCTTGCGCCCACCTGTTCGAGCAGCGAGCGTTCAGGCTCGAGCGATGGGAAAGTCGAGTCGGTCACGACCACCGTCTGCGCTTGGTTCATGTGTTGGGCTCCAGTCCGGCGCGTCGTCTGAGGTGTTGATCTCGGATGCTGAGTTCTTGTCCAGCCAGGTCAATGGCTTGGGCCGTGCACAGCCATGCAATCACACGGGCTGGATCGCGTGGATCGGAAAGCTGTTCTCGAGGAATTTGACTGATCGGATTGATGCCAGAGGCCCGAATGCTGCCTTGCATCGCTGTGTCCACAACACCCGGTGCGAATCCATAGGTCCGCAGTCCAGGCACCTCCAGCGCCAGGGAGCGCGTCAGCATCGCCAGACCTGCCTTGGAGGTACAGTAGGCGCTCCAAGCCTCGAGCGGCTGCTGGGCTGCACCGGAACTGAGGTTGACGATCACACCCTGACCGTGTTGCTGGAAATGCGGCAGCAGGGCGTGACAGGTGTTGAATGCCCCAACGAGGTTGATCTGAATCAGTTGCGCCCAGGCTGCGGGATCGACATCTTCCAGGCGAGCAATGGGTTCGATCACCCCTGCGTTGTTGATCAGGATTTCAAGGCTCGAGAAACGGGCGATGGCCTGTCGAACCAGCCGTTCGACTTCGCTGTGGCTCGAGACATCGCAAGCACAGGCCCAGGTTTGGACACCAAGCGCTTCAACCTGAGTCCGTGTGGTCTCGAGTGCTTTGAGCGTCCGGGCCACCAACACCAGGTTCGCACCAGACCGCGCCAGTTCGAGCGCAGTGGCCTGACCGATCCCCCGAGAGGCTCCAGTGACGATGGCGGTCTTGCCAGTCAGGTCGTTCACGGCTCAGTCCATGTGCCACTGCAACGGCAGCAAGAATGGAAAATTCGTGCTCGAGTCAAGCTCTATTTTCATGATCGGGGCCATCCAGGTTCCCCAACGCGCATTGACCTCGCTTTGACCCAGTGCGGCAATGGTGGCCTTGAGGTCGTCGGTTTCGAAATAACCGAACAGCGTCAGGCCGTGCTTGAAAATCGAGTAATTGCGAACCCCTGCTGCTTGCAATGCCTCAAGCATTTCTGGCCAGATCTCGTCGTGACGTTTCTTATACTCGGCCTCGTAACCCGGTCGAATCTCGAGCACCCATGCGTACTGTGCCATTTAATCGCCCTCCTTGTTGGTGACTGGATTGTTGGTTTGTGGATTTGCGAGGTAATCGTAAATCACGCTGCCGGTCAGCAGTGTGAAATCTGCCCGCCAGTAAAAGCCTTCAAGCATTTCCAGCACCGGCAGCCTGTGAATCGGGGCTTGCGCGTTCGGGTGCAACTCAACCGTGCATGGTCCGCTCCAGCATTCGTGAACGACCACCTCGGCCAGCCGCCTTGAGGTGAGTTGTCGGATCGCGGGCGTGCCGTCAATCTGGTTGACGGCTTTGAGGTTCAGGTTGAGCGTGAAATCCATGTGTTGCTCGAGTGAACTGATCGTATCGCGTTTTTGTTTGTACGCGAGCGTGCCGGTAATCACGTCGATGCCATTGCGGGTCAGGGTTCCAACGAACAGGTCACCACGGACCTCGAGTTTCGGTTCGCCTCCTTTTTTGGGTTGACCGTGAACCTCGCGTCCGTGGGCGAGGCCAATGTCGCTTGAGAGGAAAAAGTACGGCGAGTACGAGCCTGCCAAACCCTCGAATTGCGCACCGACCATCACATTGCACTCGCCGTAAGGGCCAATCCAATCGACATCGTTCATTTTGTAGATGTGAATCATCACCACCTCGCCGCTGGGCAGCAGCGGTGGTGGCAGCAGGGAGCGAATCGCCTTGGGGTCGCTGAGGTAGACCAGCGTCAGGACCTCGGCATTCCTAAAACCAATCGGAAAGGGCGGCACCATCGGTGCATCCCACGGCGTCGAGAATCCACCCTCGAGAATCTGCTCGAGCGTCAGCGGGCTCAAGTGCCCTCCGTCAGCCTTGGGGCATGGTCCGGGGCGACCTTGCCGACCCGTTCGTAGTACTCGGCGGGAATGTCTTTGGGGTCCTTGTAGATGTACCAGGTGCAGTTGCCATCACCGCTGTACTCGGTCACGCGCATTGGATGGCCGTAGTGTTCAATCGCTAAGATCTCATTGACAAACGCGCAATGCCCGCAGTAATGACAGACGTTCTTTTTGCCCCAAGTCCAGTCGTGGGCCTCCTGATCAAACCCGAACAGTTCCGGGTTTTTCTCCTCGCCCGCTTGCAGGCGCATGATTGCGACACCTCCTGAACCGCATGGCTCGAGGCTGATTTTCCAGCGTTCGCCCTCATCGGTCACCGGCACTTCACCGCGACGGCCCGGACCCATCAGGTGCCCGCGCAAACCCTCAACCGAAAGCTGCAATTGCGTTTCCGGGCTGGCGGCCATGACCTTGTCGTAACGGTCCTTGTAGTAACTGCCGAGGATGGCACGGAAGGCGTATTCAAGACCCTCGCTGCCCTGGGTCTTGTCGATGTAGCTGAAAAAACTCCAGGCCCATTTGACGTACATATCGTGAACCACCTCCCACTCTTTTCGGGCATACTCGAGCCGGGTTTTGGCCAGTTCGAGATCTCCGGCCTCAATGGCTTCCTCAACCGCTGTCAGGGTCGAAATGCCCAGTGCTTCGGGGGCATCCTGACGAAGAAATCGGCCCAACAATTCGGATGGCTCAAGCTTCATTGGGGCTCCTTTTTGGGCGTGCTGGCATACCCGCTCCAGCCGCCCGTGACGCTGATGGTTTCGGCGGTGATGAATTGTGCATCATCGCTGGCAAGGTAGGCGACGGCTCCAGCCACATCTTCCGGGGTACACCAGCGTCCGAGTGGAATTCCTTTGAGCACGGCCCGCTCAAACTCCTCCCAGGGTTGACCGATCAAATCGGCTTTGGCCCGAAACCATTTTTCCATGCCGGTGCCCGGTCCAACATGGCCCGGTGCAACCGCATTGACGGTCACGCGGTACGGGGCGAGTTCAAGCGCCAGGCATTGCGTGAAGGCCAGGACCGCACTTTTTGAGGCAACATAGGCGCTCGAGTACGGGTTGCCGGTGATCTTGGTGGTGATGTTGATGATCCGACCGGCTTCTTGACGCATCAGGTGTGGTGCAAAGGCCCGACACACAAAAAAGCAGCCTCGGGCATTGGTGCTTTGAATGCTGTCCCAATCTTCGTCCGTCAGGTGAATCGCGAGTTTTTGAATGTGAATGCCAGCGTTGTTGACCACAACATCCACCCGACCAAAGACTGCGAGCACCTGCGCCGATAAGGCGTTGACCGAGGCGCTCGAGGTCACATCGGTTTGCACGGCCAAACCGTTCAGGGCCAGGGCTGTGGATTGTGCCTGCTCAAGGTTCAGGTCGGCGATCACGGGGGTTGCACCCTCGCTGGCGAGCCGTGTGGCAATCGCCTTGCCGATGCCCGTTGCGCCGCCGGTGATGACCGCCACCTGGCCTTCCAACCGCCTTTGGGTCATGTGAACCTCCGCACCAGGTCACGCATTTTGATGGTTTCGCTGAGCACGTCGTCGTAGAGCGTGCCCATGTAGTCTTGATGCACGTACTCGAGCGCCAGATACCCGGCGTAGCCACACTCGCGCAAGGTGCCGAGCAACGCCGGGAAATGGATCGTGCCCTGATCGAGCTTGGCCTGTAAGACACCCATTCGTGCTTGGCGCAGGTGAATGTGCGCGGCGTGCGGTGCGAGCACATCAATCTCGTCTTGACGGTAGCCCAGGCAGGTGAAGTGGGCGTAATCGAGCACGAGCCTCAATTCCGGCAGACGCGAGAGCAACTCGAGCGTCAGGCTTGGGGACTCGAGGTACGAATGCACGTGCGGTTCAACCGCAAGCGTCACGCCCGCATCCTGGGCGATGGGCAGCAATGCCCGCAAGGATTTCGCCGATTGCTCGAATGCCTGTGTGCGCGTCTGACCGGGATTGATCACACCTGGCAGCAGCATCACCGACGGGATCTTGGCAAGCTGACAAAAACGCACGACCTTTTTGAAATCCTCCAGGTTCGCCTTCAAGCTCGAGACTTGCGCCAGGTTGCGGTCCTCAAGGCCAGCGCCGAACAGGTAATACAGGTTGCTGGCCCGGACACCAAGCCCCGAGATCGTCCTGGCGAGCGCTTTGGGTTGTTCGAGCAACTTCGTCCGGTTCAGGCCGGAGGCGTAAAAAAAGCTCAGATCGATGGCGTCGATCCCGAGCGCCTGCACGATGCCCGCCACTTCCGCGAGCGTGCAGGCCGGGAACGACCATGAGGTCACGCAGAGCTTCATGTTCTCACCTCGATCTTGCCGCTGCGGGCGCTTTTGTAGGCCAGCTCGAGCACCTCGACCGCCCGCATGGCCACCTCACCCGGTGCGTCATTCTCAACCGTTTTGCCGAGGCAAATCTCGACGAAGCGCTCGAGTGGTTGCTGGGTTTCGTAGGCCCCATCGCCAGCTTGCAGGGGCACGATGGTGTTGCGGTGGTCATTTCGGCGCACCTCGAGCCGTTCGCGTTCGATGTCGAGCAGCATCACGCCCTCGCTGCCAAAAATCCGAATGTCAATCTGGTACTGCTTGAGGTCAATGCCCTGGCCACTCGATTTGGGCAGCGTCGCCGCCCCCGAGATCACGCCGGTCGCACCGTTGCTCAGGCGCAGGTTGATCGCGTCGTAGTAGTCCGCTCCCGTGCTCGAAAGGCCCATCCAGGCAAAGACCTCCTTGGGTTCGAGCTCAATGATCCCAAACAACAGGCCGAGCGCATGACAGAGTTGGCCCCAGCCGTAACCGCCCGCCTGCTCAGGGTCCGCCCAGGTCGAAGCGGGCGGACGAAAGGTGGCCCCGGCCGTCTCGAGCATCGGTTCGCCAGCAAACAGGTCCGAGAGGGCCGAGGCCATTTGACACACGAAATGGCGTGGCTCACCGATCTCGGGGGCCAACCGACGCGCCTCGCGGGCAAACGGGCGGAAGCTCCAGCCTTGCGGGATCATGATCTGCTTGTTTTGCACCCGGGCCAATTCGACCAGGGCTCGGGCTTCGTGCCCCCTGGTCGCAACGGGTTTCTCGACCAGCACGTGAAAGCCGCGTTCGAGGGCGGCCTTGGCGTGCTCGAAGTGCAGCACGTGCGGTGAGCTGATGACCACACCGTCAAGCTCGAGATCGAGCAATTGACGGTAATCCTCAGTCGCGTACGCAAAGCCAAATTGCCGCTTGACCAGTTCGAGTTCGGACGCCCCAAGCCGACAAACGGCGACCAGTTCGACATCATCTCGAGCGGCATAAAACGGGATCTGGGCCGAGGTGGCCCACCAGCCCGCGCCAATGAAACCAATTCGGGCGCGATGGCCCATCATTTGCCCCCCTTCTTTGTGGTGCTTGCCTTTTTGGGAGGCGCTGTTTTGGCCGTTTTCTTGGCCTGGGCCTTGACGAACTTGGCATGTGCCGCCCGAACCCGTTCGAGGTGCGCCCGCATCGCCCCGGCAGCCGCGTCGGCATCGCGGGCACGCAGTGCCTCGAGCACCTTGAGGTGTTCAGCATGCGAAATGCGCGGAATGCTCCAGGATTGAACGGTGGCTTTGCGGTTGCGGTTGATCAAGGTGCGAACGCTCTGCACCACCCGTTCGAGGAAAATGTTTCCGGTACTCTGGGCGATCAGCATGTGAAACTGGGTGTCCATTTCAAACCAGGCCAAAAGTGCATCGAGCACGGGTTCGGTCTGCTTGAGGCACGCCTCGAGTTGCTCGATCACGGCATCCGTGATCTTGCCCGCCGCCAAGCGGGCGACCTCGCTTTCGAGCATGATCTGCGCCTCAAAGAGCGTCTCGAGCCGTTGATTGTCGAGGTTGAAGTAAAAATCCAGTGGACCTAGCAGGTCCTGAGAACTCAAGGATGAAACGAACACGCCACCACCCTGACGGATGTTCAAAGCCCCCATCAATGAAAGCGCACGCAAGGCCTCACGTAGGCTCGGACGGCTGACACCAAGGTTCGCAGCCAGTTCGCGTTCGGATGGAAGCTGTTGCTCGGCAACCAAAACGCCAGCTTGAATCAGACCAAGAATCCGTTGCACCACCTGTTCGGCATTGGTCTGCCGAGCGATCGGTGATCCGAGATCAGAGATGTTTGATTTCATCGGTTTCACCTGCCTCCATCTGGCTGCGTTCGAGCCTCAGCAGCAGTGTGCTCAATATCAGCTCATGTCCGGCAGGGCTTGGATGCAAGCCATCCTCGAGATACAGGTTTGGATTTGGTGTGTCACCAAAAATCGAATACAGGTCAACAAAGCCCAGGCCGCGTTGTTGGGCCATGTCTTTGAGTGTCGCCCCAAAAGCGCGAATATCGGCGTTGTCCCAGGTCATGTGCATGGACTGGTAGGCGGGGCTCGAGTTCACCACGCTTTCAATCACCGGTGTGGGTGAAAGCAAGACAATCTTGGCCTTGGTGTGGCGCTGGAATCCCCGGACCATGGCATCCAGGTTTTCACGGTATTCAACCTGCGAGACCAGTGAAGGCTCATTTGGAGCGCCAAAGTGCTTGCTGTCGTTGGCTCCAAACTTGATCGTCACCAGATCGGGCTGCTGGATCAAGAGTTGGGTGAAGGTCAGTTCCTTGCCGTGTGTGGACGTGTAGCCAGACTGCCCCACATTCAGAAAACGAAGCTGGCGTTCGGGTTGATGCAGCTCAAGCATCGCCTTCAAGATGGAGGCGTAGCCCCAACGGTAGGTGGTGATCGAATCACCAACCGTCATCATGGTCCCCGTGTCCATCAGGTCAAGATTCTCGAGCGCCCGGACGAGATCAGGATTCTCGAGCAGTCGTTTGGCAATGTTGCGAACACCCGCATTCACCTCACCAACATGGGCTTCAAAAGCGGCCTTGCTGATGCCAAGGATTGCCGCACCAGTGTCGCTGCCAACCTCGAGTCCAACCGCTGCCGGAACCTGATGGAGGTTGAAATCAATCATGAATGTTTTTTCAAACCGATCCGTCATACCACTCCTCAAAATTAGTCACCCAGCACCCGGGTCCGCAATTGATCAAGACCAACCGCCAGCAGGAGCACGACTCCTTGCGTGACAGATTGCCAAAATGATGAAACATTCAGCAGCACCAGACCGTTGTTCAATGTGCCCAAAATCAACACCGCCAGCAGTGTTCCCCAGACGCTACCGCGCCCACCGGCCAGGCTTGTACCGCCAAGGATGACGCTGGCGATCACGGTCAGCAGGTTGCTCGAGGCAGCCGTTGGCGCACTCGCACCCAACATGGCCACCAGGATCAGGCCAGCCAAGGCTCCAGACACCCCAGAGAGGATGAACAGACGTGTCAACACGCCATTCACCGGCACACCCGCAAGGCGGCTGGCATCGGGGTTGCCACCCGTCGCATACACAAAACGTCCAAAGCGGGTGGTTGAAAGCAACCAATACAGCGCAATGAAGGTGATGACCATCAAGATCACAGGCATTGGTAAGCCCAAGACGCGCCCGGAGCCGAGAAAGCCGAAGCCAACATCGGAAACCGGGCGGGTCAGGCCACCGGTCATGACCAGGGCCAGACCCTCAACGATGTTCAACATGCCCAGGGTTGCAATCAATGGATTGATTCGAATGCGTGTGACCGAGATTGAATTGAGGTAACCAATCAAGGCACCAAGCACCAAGGAAACCCCAGCGGCCAACCAGATGTTCAAACCCATTTTGACCAGCAGCGTCAACACCACTCCGCTGATGCCCGCCACCGAGGCGACGGACATGTCCAACCCACCGGCAATGATCAAGAGTGTTTGGGTGCCAGCCATCAAGCCGATGTAAGCCATGTTTGTGCTGATCGACAAAAAGTTTTGTGTCGAGAAAAAGAAGGGCGAAAGGATTGAGAACACGATCAACATCAGGATGTAAAAGGCAAACAGGACCCCGACGCCGGTCGGGTTGCGAAGGGCATTGACCAGGCTTGCTCGAGGCTGCGCCTGAGGTCTGCCATCAATGGCTGGGGATGGTTTGGGCGGCTGCATGCATCAACTCCTTCGTCGAGATGCCTCGCTCAAAACGTGCTGCCACTCGACCTCGATCCAACACCACAACACGATCAGACAGGTTGGCCACCTCTTCAACATCCGAGGAGATCATCAGGATGGCCAGGCCGCCGTTGGAGAGGTCTCGAAGCGCCGCATAAATTTCCTTGCGTGCCCCGACATCGACACCCCTGGTTGGTTCTTCCATGATCAGCAGTTTCACACCGTCGGCCAACCAGCGGGCCAGGACGACCTTTTGTTGATTCCCACCAGACAGGTAACGCAATTTTTGGCTCGAGCTTCGGGTGCGAATCGAAAGCTGTTCGATCCAGTGATGGGCATACTTTTCTTCATTCGGCACCGAGATGCCCAAACCTCGTTGGAAGCGTTCGAGGAATGGCAGGGTGATGTTTTCGCGCACCGAGAGTTCAGCGAGGATGCCCTCGCGCTTGCGTTCGGCCGCAATGTAGCCCAGTCCGTGCCTGATTGCATCTTCGGGGTTTCGTGGCTGAAACGCTTTGCCTTCGAGCGTAACGTTGCCCTTGGGTCTGTTGCCGAGCGCCCCAAACAGTGCCTTGCCGAGCACCTCAATGCCTGAACCGATCAGACCAAAGACCCCGACGATTTCGCCTTGGCGAACATCAAGGCTGATGTCGACCAGTTTTTTCTCGAGGTTGTAATGGCTCACCTCGAGCATCCGATTGCCGATCTGACCTTGGCCTTCCGGGTACAAGCCTTCGACGGCATCGCCGAGCATGGCGGCAAAGACCTCCTCACGTGAGGCTCGGGCCGTCTCAAAGCGTCCGGCCACACGTCCATCACGCAAGACCAGCACGCGATCCGAGATTTCAAAGACCTCATCCATGCGGTGCGAGATGTAAATGATCGAAACCCCTCGGGTTTTCAGGCGGCGAATGATCTCGAACAGGCGATTGACTTCAGGTTCGGTCAGGGCGGCGGTGGGTTCATCCATCACCAGCACTTTGGCTTGACCAGAGATCGCGCGGGCGATCTCGACGATACGCTGCTCGCTCACGGCAAGCGACTTCAGCAACGCCCGAGGATTCACCTCGAGTCCAAGCTCGGCCAGCAAATCCAAAGCTTTCTTGTCCATTGCCGTGCGATCGAGTCTTGAGATGCCCAGATTGAGACTGGCGGGCAAATCACCGATCAGGATGTTCTCGGCGACCGTCATTTCTGGCATGACCGAAAGTTCTTGCGGCAAGATGCGCACACCCTGCCCGATGGCCGAGCGTGGACTCGAAAAGTGAACCTCTGCGCCATCAAGCATGATCGTACCGGCATCCCTGGCGTAATCGCCGCCGAGGATTTTCACCAAGGTGCTTTTTCCAGCGCCATTCTGGCCAAGCAGCGCCAGCACCTCACCCACACCAAGCTCGAGGTCCACGCCCTGCAAGACCGAGACGCTGCCGAATGATTTGCCAATGCCTCGCATTTCGAGTCGTGATGGATCTGCTGCAACTGCGCTCACATTCACATCCTGTTCTGTGTGATCAACAAAAGAGGTTGCCCGACTCGGAGGAGCAGGACAACCTCTTCCTGCCAGAAGCCTTACTTCAAGAGCGGCTGGTAGTCTTTGAGTTCTGGGTCTTTGCGCAAGGAATCCATAAACGCATTGAACAAAGCAGTTGGGAACTTGTAGGTGAACTTCGGTGCGCGTTCAACACACTTGCGATCAGGATAGATTTTGCAGACATTCATTGGTGTGACCATGATGTGCGAAATCAAAACTCCTGCCGGAACTTGATTGCCTGCCAGCATCATCATCGAAAGTGGGATCAGGTAATTTCCGTAGTTCTCGGGGAAATAACCAACGCTGGCCACAAATTGTTCCTCGCCCAGCAACGCATCCAGTTCGTCGCCACCCATGCCAACCGCCAGCAGGTCGCCCTGGCGACCGGCGGCCTTGACTGCCTGCAACATCCCCTTGGTTGAGCCGTCATTGATGGCCGTAACGATGATTGGCGAACCTGCCGGGATGCGACCGAGCACATTTGACATCTGCTTATAAGATTCCTCGAGCACGTTCTTGGTGTCAATCTTGATCAGGCGATCGGCAGGCAGGTTCTTGAGCACGGCCTTGATCCCGGCCTCCTGACCGTCGGTACGCATTTTGGGAACCACGCCAGATTGTGGCAGTTCGCCGATGACCGCATAGGCTTGGTTGGCTTTGGCTGCGCCCCACTTGGCGATGGCGGCCTGACCCAGATAACTGCCACCAAGGAAACCGCTGTATGGGTTGTTGGCACCAAAGAAGGTGGCTTCGCCCATCGGGATGTCAATGGCAACCACAGGAATTTTGGCGGCGTTCATTTTGGTCATGATCTGCGCTCCAAAATTCGCGTCGGTTTGGAATTCGATCACAAAGTCCACATTGCGCTGAATGAAGGTCTCGGCAACTTGAAGGGCCGTTGCGCCGGAACCCTGGTTGTCACCGACCACCACCTCAATCCCGGCAGCCTCGGCGTTGCGCAAAATCCCCGCCTCGACCAACTGAGTGAAGGTGATGCTGCGCACGATATTGGCGAAGCCGATCACGTATTTCTTGCCGTTGCGAGGAGGGCTGTTTTTGGTTGCGGCCAAGACCATTTGCTTGAGTGTGGAACTCGAGAGTTGCCGTCCCGAAAACTTCTTGGGGTTAAAGCCAAAAAAGCTTTGGGCAACAGCCGTGGCAACCAAGCTGAGGACGAGTGCGAGGGTGAAAAAGCGCCGAGTCCCAAAAAACCGCAATGAATGACCCATACTGACCTCCGCAGATCTGATGATTGCACCTAATTCATTTGGTTGCTGTTCAGGTGGTCAGACCAACCATAGTGGGCTATAGTTTGTTTTGTCAAGCAAAATTGGTCTAGTGGTAAGACCATTTGTCGATCTGAGTTTCATCTTTCAAGTTCCAAAAACGTTTCAATTCCCTGCGCTCGGCGGATGCTTTTCGCAACCAAAGGAGATGTCTATGAATGAACGCAAACCGCAGGCCAAAGCCAGGATTGGTGTCTTTGGCATCGGCCTCGCCGCCTACTGGCCGCAATTCGAGGGCCTCAAAGAACGACTTGAAGGCTACCAGCACGAGGTCGAAACCAACCTCAAGCATGCAGGGGCCGAGGTGATCTCGGTCGGACTGGTGGACACGGCCCCCAGCGCCCTGCAAGCCGGTGAACACTTCGCCCGAGCCGACGTGGACCTGCTGGTTTGTTACGTCGGAACCTACGCCACCTCGAGCCAGGTCTTGCCCGCCGTACAACGCTCCAAGGTGCCGGTGCTGGTCCTGAACCTGCAACCGGTGGCCGCCATCGATTACGCGAACACCGATACCGGCGAGTGGCTGGCGAATTGCTGCGCCTGTTGCGTCCCCGAACTCTCCAACGCCTTTACCCGAGCCCACATCAACTTCAACGTCGTCTCCGGCATGCTGCGCGACGACCCCAGGGCCTGGGGCAGGATCAACGATTGGGTCTCTGCCGCCAGCGTCAACCGCAGCCTCTCGAGAAGCCGGATTGGTTTTTTGGGACACACCTACCCCGGCATGCTCGACATGTACTCGGATTTCACCATGATCCACGCCCAGACCGGGGCACACGTCGAAGTGCTCGAAATGGATGACCTCGAAGTCCGCGTCGATGCCGTGGGTGCAGGCGAACTCGAGGCCAAGAAGCTCGAGATCCGCCAGGTCTTCGACATTGCCGAGGTCGGCCGCGACAAGATCAGCCAACCCGTGACCGAGGAGGCGTTCGACTGGAGTGCCCGTGTCGCCTGCGGCCTTGACCGCCTGGTGACCGATTTTGACCTGGACGGCTTGACCTACTATTACCGAGGTTGGAACGGCAACATCTTCGAGCGACTCGGTGCGGGCGTGATCGTTGGCAATTCACTGCTGACTGCTCGAGGTGTACCCGCCAGTGGTGAGGGCGACCTCAAAACCTGCCTTGCCATGAAGATCATGGATGGCTTTGGCGCGGGCGGGTCCTACACCGAGTTTTACGCGATGGACTTCAATGAACAATTCATCTTGATGGGTCACGATGGCCCAGCCCATGTGGCCATCAGCAACGAAAAACCTGTTTTGCGCGGATTAGGGTTGTATCATGGAAAGCGAGGGTATGGCATCAGCGTCGAATGTCAAGTCAAGACAGGACCAATCACCATTCTTGGCATGACCCAGACCGCAGAAGGAAACCTGAAACTGCTGGCTGCGGAAGGCGAGAGCATTGCCGGGCCAAGGCTCCAGATCGGAAACACCAACTCGAGGTTGCGATTTGGTCTTGATCCAGCCGAATTCATGGATGCCTGGTGTGGCGAGGGTCCGACGCACCACGTCGCGCTCGGTGTCGGTCATCAGCTCGAGCGATTGCGCAAACTGGCCAGGATCTCTGGGCTCAAGCTGGTCGTGATCAGTTGAAGGGTGCTGCATCGCTCGTGCTGTGCGGTCATACGCACACGGTCTGTCTGCTTCAACTTCCCAGCGGCAAACTCGTGGTCAATCCTGTTAGCGTTAGCCTGGCCACCTACGACCACGATGATCTCATGCCGCGCCGCATGAACTTTGGCAGCCCACATGCCGGTTGCACCATCGTCAACAAAACAGCTCGGGGCTGGCAGATTGAACCTCTGGCCGTTCCTCACAATTGGCGCGATTGCAGCGTCGCTTGGGTGCAGCTCAGTGATGTGGGATAGGAAACGCTGCAAACCGAACATCACCCGGCATCAACACCGCCCGCCGAGAACGAACCCGAGATCGTAACAACCCCATTCAACTCGCCCCATCTCGAGACCAGCGCATCCCACACGGCTTCAAACGCCCACCAATCACCGATTTGTTCATACTTGGAATTGCAACACTTTTGTGTTGTTCGCCGCTTTTGGTGCAAGCCTCACCAAGCTGCGGTCAGATGGTGAATGACCCTCACAGACGCAATCACCCCGCTTCTTACCGCCAGAATCCCGTTGAAACTCAAGCACCTTGACCAGCACGAAAACATCTTGCAAGCCACCGTCACCAACCAGCAGCCCACCTCGAAATGCCCAACGTGCGGCACGCCAAGCTCAATCCTGCACAGCCACTGCCAACGAACCGTTCAAGATTTGCCCGTCGGTGACTCGAACACGACCTGGAATTTGCATGTCCGAAGATTTCGTTGTCGCAAACGAAGTTGTACTCAACAGGTTTTCTGTGAACGATTCGCCCAAGCTTTACACGCCTGCGCCCGGAACACCAGCCGAGTGAACACGCTATTCGAGAAAACCTCGCTGAGCATCGGAGCCAGTCCCGCCTCGAGCCTGATTCCCAACTTCGAGTTGAAGGCCAGCAGTTCCACGATGCTACGCCGAGCACACCAAGCCGTAACACCAAGTACGATGGGCACGCTGAAAATCATTGGTGTTGATGATTTTGCATTCCAAAAAGGCCACACCTACGGCACGATCATCGTTGATCACGAGCAAGGCTCAGTCGTGGATTTACTCCCGGATCGCAGCGCCAAGACTTTGCTGACTTGGCTCAAAGCCCATCCAGAAATTGAGATCGTCACCCGAGACCGATCCCACGAATATTCCAAAGCCTGCGCAGAAGGTGCACCGCAGGCGACCATTCCCGTGAGGTGCATCTTTTGGTCAAGAAGCAAAGCAGGTCTTTGACAGATGGCAGGTACTCAAGAATTTACGCGATGCGCTTGAGCACCTTCTCAAACGCAACTCAAAACCAATTGCTGAGATCGCCAAGGAATTCAAAGCCAACTCGAGCATCCCGATCAACAAAGGATCAAAAAAGCATCAAGCACACGCAAAGACGATGCTCGAGGTGCGACGAGAACGAATTCTGCGTGCTCGAGCGTTGTTCGTTGGACTCACCCTCGGACCATCCAAAAATCGCAGCAGAAACCCGCGTGCATGATGCTTTGAAAACCCTCGTAATAACCGGGCATTGTCCTTGTCTTTCAACGCCCGAAATTCAAGCAACCGGTCTAACCGTCGTGTCAACGCTCGACCTTGCCGTTTGAACAAAACCTCTTCAATACCGCCAGTCACAAATCTTGAATGCAACCGTAAGGATCGCGCAAACACGTGACTGCAACCAGGTTTGCGTTTCTCAAGAATCAACTTCAAGTTCTTCAACAAGTGCGCCACGCACTTCTTGACCATAAAACGCACCTAGCTGGCATGGTCGCTTTTGATGCTTCACATTCCTCAACGCTTTGGCATCATACGTTCCGAAGCGATCCCGCCCGTCAGGTGCGTTTTGGGATCAAGAACCGATCCGCCACCAGCACACCGTTAAAATCTGCTGGGATCAACTCGAGCACCTCAATGGTGCATCGTGTAACACACGTGGGACGTGATGTTGTTCCCGAATTTGATACACCACACTCGAGTTCGTTTTGAACGTCATCAGAAACGCATTCCGACCATGCAAGGCCCAACTCGTGTCGTCCGTGTTCACCACGTTTGCATGCTGAACGTCCGTTCGGAGCTTCGCGTATCGCGCTCCGATCACCTGCGATTCGTTCGCGTTTGTCATTGCTGATTGTACGAGTGCGCTGTGCGTCAGACGCAGGTTAAAGAATTCGAGCATCATTTCGGGCACGCGCCTGCTGGTCACACCAAAATCGAAGCGTAACGCACCCGTGAGGGCCAGAACTCGAGGACCGAACCGATGGGCGCTCGCACCTCGTTGCGAGTTTGGAATCAACGGATGTTCGCCACGTAAGGTTGTGCCACACGAGGGGCAGGCTCGAACCTCAAAGCGGTACTCGGTGATGACAGGTTTGATTTCAGGCAGGTCTGTGACCCACGCGAGAACAATTCGGGTGGGTATGGTGCTTGTCTGACATTCTGGGCAGGTTTCTGGTGCCCGAACCTCAACGATCTCAGTGAATCACGAATGGTAATGCGTCGGTAACAACTTTGGACTACACTTTTCTCAAGCCTCAAAGCTGAATCCGATGATTCGACTGCTTCATTGCGTTGGTCTCGAGGAGGTCACATGTACCGTTCGATCCTGATCCCCATCGATGGCAGCCCCGAA
>JANOWZ010000491.1:0-11165 GCA_031418155.1 Deinococcales bacterium | reverse complement strand
CCACCGACGGCGGTCACGCAACCAAGAACGATCACGCCGAGCAGGTCGAAGCGTTTTTGCACGCCAACCATCGCACCACTTGCGGCAAAAACGAAGGTTCCCGCCAGAGATGCGATCTCGAGCACGCTCAGACCGGCGAGTTTGAACGTCTCGAGTCCGCTCAAGTCCAAAGGGGTCATCGCGGGATGCTCGAAATCAACGTTTGAATTTTTCCACGCCGTTCGGCCCGGCGACGTAAGCGAGGTTCGCATAACCGATGAACAATCCCGTATCGATCACGCCGGGAATGTGCCGAATGTGTGCGTCGAGTTCTCGAGGGTTGTCGATCAGGCCAAAACTGCCATCGGCGATGAAATTTCCGTTGTCGCTGATGACCGGCTGGCCGTCTTTGACGCGCAAACGCACTTGGGCCTGATGGCGAATCTCGGCGAGTTTGACCAGCGTGGCGCGATGACCCCATTGCAGAATTTCAATCGGCACGGTTTTCAGTTCGCCCAATTGCGTGACCAACTTGCTTGAGTCGGCAACAACAATAAAATACTTGGCGTTGTACTCGACCAGCTTTTCGCGCACCAGAGCACCGCCGTGGCCTTTGATCAACTCGAGGTTCGGATCGATTTCATCTGCGCCATCAATGGCGAGGTCAACGCCAGCCGCCGTCAGTTCTCGTAGCGGAATCCCAAGCTCAAGCGCCAGTTTTTCACTCGCAAGGCTGGTTGCCACACCGACGATATCCATCAGTTTGTGTTCTTGAAGCAAGCGTCCAATTTCGATGATTGCGTGCTTCGCCGTACTGCCGGTTCCAAGCCCGAGCGTCATGCCAGATTTGACGTGTTTGACCGCCTCGAGCGCCGCCTCTTTTTTCAATTCCTCTGCGTTCATTTGGCCTGAACTCATTTGGACTGTGCCGCCTTCAGTTCTTTTTCAACGGCAGCAACGTGCCCATCGATGCCGACCCGTTTCCAATGTTTGATGATCTCGCCTTTTGGATCGATCAGGAAGGTCTGGCGAATGATGCCTTCAGAAATCTTGCCGTAGAGGTTTTTCGTGCCATACGCGCCATACGCCCTCGAGATGACATTGCCCTCATCGGCAAGGAGCGGAAAGTTCAGGCCGTATTTGCTCTGAAATTTCTCGTGACTCGAGCTTGAATCGGCACTGATTCCGATGACTTCCGCGCCGAGTTCGCGCAGTTTGCCGATGTTGTCGCGGAAATCGCAAGCTTCACGGGTGCATCCGGGCGTGTCGTCCTTCGGGTAAAAGTACAGCACCAACCATTTGCTGCTGTACTGCTCGAGGGTGTGTGTTTGACCGGTTTGGTCGGGCAGGCTGAAAGGGAAGGCTTGGCTCATCGGGTTAGTTTAACGCTGTGCCGGTTCAAGCGTCTCTGGTCGCAGGCCACGATTTGCATTCATCTCGTGCCAGAATTGGGGAATGCTCAAGTTTGGTGTTTTCATTGGTCGTTTTCAACCGCCGCATTTGGCGCACGAGGCGAGTTTCCGGCGCGGTTTGGAATTGTTTGAGACCTTGATCCTGGTGATTGGCAGTTCGCGTGTTTACCCGAACATCAAGAATCCGTTTCCGTTCGAGTTGCGTTGCGAGATGGTGCTCGCGGGCCTCGAGCCGGAGTTGAGAGCCCGCGTGAAGTGCGTGCCGAGCTTCGACGAGTCTGAGTACGAAGAGTTGTGGCTCGAGGGTGTGCGGCAGGCTGTGAAGTCCGTCTCAGGCTCGAGCACGGATGTTGGATTGCTGAGTTACATCAAAGACTCGAGCGGGTACTACCAAAAAAATTTTCCAGAATGGTCGGTGTTCGAGAGCGGTGTCGAAAGCGATTTGAACGCAACCGATGTGCGAGTTTCAATGTACGAGGGACGATCAGATTGGCGCGAGATGGTCAGCCCTCCCGTGCGAGTGATGCTCAAGTCATGGCAATCCACACCAGAATTTCCAAGGTTGCAACTCGAGTACCACGCCATCAAAGCCTGGAAACTCGAGGCGAGCAAAATGAAATACCCGATCATTGGAGTGACCGTAGATTCGCTTGTAACGTGCTCCGGGCAAGTTTTGCTGATCGAACGAGGCGGATTGCTCGGCAAGGGCGCGTGGGCGCTACCTGGGGGCTTCCTCGAGCCGGACGAATCGCTTGAGCATGGCGCAGTTCGTGAACTGCTCGAGGAAACCGGACTTGAGGTTTTTATTCGACCAGTCTTAAGCCGCACCTTCGATTGGCCGACGCGAAGTTTGCGTGGTCGCGTGATCTCACAGGGCTTTTACTTCAACCTCGATTTCGCTGAACCTCCGAACGTGAAGGCTGCCGATGATGCCGCCAGCGCCTTCTGGCTGCCGCTGGGGGCAGCCCTCGAGTCTCGCGAGCGGTTTCACGACGACCATTGGTTCATGATCCGGTGGTTCACCCAAGGCCACTAAAAATTGAGCGTTAGCCGAGGTATTTCTCCCAGGCTGGATCAAAACGTGGTGCTTGACCGTAAGCGGTCGAGAACACGAAGCGTGGTGCGTATGGCTCTCGAGACAGTTTCATCTTGGCTTCGCTTGGCGTGCGGTCACGCTTTTTCGAGTTGCATTCACGGCAAGCGGTGACGATGTTCTCCCAGGAGTTCCGTCCGCCCCTCGAGCGCGGAATGACGTGATCGAGCGTCAGGTCGCCACCGTGCTTGCCGCAAAATTGGCAGGTGTGGTTGTCACGGCGAAAGACGTTGCGTCGGTTAAACGCGATGTGAAAACGCGGCGGACGCTTGATGTAACGGCGCAGACGAATCACACTTGGGGCAATGATCGATGTTGATGGTGAGTGCAGCAGTTGCGTGCCATCTTCGATTCGTTCAGCAATTTCATGCATCAAGAGTGTTACGGCGCGTTTGATCGAACAGACATGCAACGGTTCGTAACTGGCGTTCAAGACCAGCACAGCGGGCGCGTTCAGGTTAAGCGGTCGCACATCAGTCTCGAGTTGCGGTACGTGTAGAACATGATCCTCGAGCACGTGGGCATCATCGAATGGGCGTTCTTGAAAGGTCTCAGGACGCTTGGTCTGACGTTGCTTGGCTCGGGTGCTCATGATGGTTTCTCCTGGAAGGTCTGTGACGCGGCTCGGGGTTGTTGCGAACCGGTATGATTTTGGACCTGAAACCATGTTACTACGCGATGGGCAACGGGAGAATATGCCAAATGACTTGCGGTCGGTACGCCCATTCGTCTTTCACTTTTCCTCGAGCAATCCGGTGCTATCCTCGGGCCATGAGGTTTTTTCCGTTTCTGATCACTGCCGTTTGGGTGCTGTTGGACCAGTGGCTGAAGATGCATGTTGTCGATTTGCACACATCAGGTCAACTCGCGCAATATACGTACAACCCTGACCCGTATGTGAACACGATCCCGGCAATTCCAGGCTTCATGAATTTGGCGTACACAATCAATCTTGGCGCGGCATGGAGTTTGTTTTCCGGTGCAACCCCGGCCCTGGTCGTTTTACGTTTTGTCGCGGGCGTGGCGATCCTCGGGTACATTTGGATCAATTTTTCAAAACTGCCTCGAGTCCAATGGATTGCGTTTGCCTTGATCGCTGGTGGCGCGATTGGCAACGCGATTGATGGGGCAATGCGTGGGCACGTGGTCGATATGCTTGTCTCGCACACCTTGACCGCGATTTACAAACCGTTTTTTGGCACGGTCTACCCAATTTTTAACATCGCCGATGTCGGCGTTGTTTCGGGCGTGTTGCTGCTGGTGATCTCGAGTTTTTTCCTGCCGCAACCGGCAAAACGCGCCATTCAGTAAGACTCCGTGGTTGAGGCTCGGGCTCGAGTCAAAGAAAAACCCCGACGTTCCGCAACGTCGGGGTTAAAGCGTCCTGGTGCTGTCCAGGGAAGGAATTCTCTGCTGAAGTCAGCCTATTGCGCAATGCTGAGAGAGACCGTTGGGCCAGATGAGAAGCCGTGAGTTCGACTGGCTCGAGGTTTTTCGAGTGTGGGCTCATCGGTGGTTCATTGTTCAGTTGAGCATTTCGGGTTGTCGTGTCAGGCGTTGCGAGGCCAGCAGCAACGCCGCATCGACCGGCGGCACGGCCTGCGCGAACAGGAAGCCTTGAACGATGTTGCAACCCTGGGCTCGCAACTCTTCAAGCACGCCCTCGTGTTCGACACCTTCAGCGATCACGGTCATCTTGAAGCCCTTTGCGAGCGAGATGATTGCCTGAATCAATGGCAATGTGCTGCGTGAACCGTTCTGCATTTCAAGCTCGAGGCCCTGGGTGAAACTGCGGTCAATTTTGAGCGCATCTATCGGCAGGCTTTGTAGGTATCGCAGGCTCGAGTATTCCGTGCCGAAATCATCAATCGAAAGGTGCACGCCCAATTCTCGCAGTTCGGCCATGCGGCGTATCAATTCCTCGTTTTGTCCGCCGAAGACGGTTTCGGTCAATTCGAGTTCGAGGTATTCGGCACTCAATCCGCTGCGCCCGAGTGCGTCACGCACCACGGTCACAAAATCGGGGCGTTCAAATTGCAGGCTCGAGACGTTGACTGCAATCTTGACTGGGCGCAACCCGGCGCGTTGCCATGCTGCGTTCTGCTGGCACGCCTGCTCGAGTACCCAGGCCCCGAGCGGCACGATCAGGCCAGATTCTTCGGCGATGGGGATGAACTTTGAGGGTGGAACATTGCCAATTTCCGGCACGTTCCAACGCAAGAGTGCCTCGAAGCCGGTCACGGTGTCGGTGTTGACATCGACTTGTGGTTGGTAACGGACCTCAAAGCCGGTCTGTGCGCCTATGGGTAACAGTGGCATCCCGGCGAGTTCGTTTGACATCGCGCGTGGGTTGACATCGAGCCCCTGCACGCGGGCAATCCGGTCAAGTTCGTGACGCAGGGCCGTCTCGAGCCGCAAACGTTCACGGGCCGCATCGATCATGCGTTGCGAGAACCTGCGAACCGGAACACCCTCGAGTTTCGCGTGGTACATGGCGATGTCCGCGTGTTTTTGCAGTGTCACGGCATCGAAGCCGTCGTCCGGGTAAATCGCCACGCCGAGACTGGCCCCGACGAACAGTTCGGTCTGACCGATCTTGAATGGCATCTCGAGCGCCCGCACGAGCGTATTGGCGATGCGGGTCGCGTCCGTTTCACGGCGCAAATTGGGCACGACCAATGCGAACTCGTCGCCGCCGGTGCGAATCAGGATTTGGTCTGGCTCGAGCGAACGGCGCAATCTGGCCGCAATCGAGAACAGCATTTGATCGCCGATCGAATGTCCGAGCGTGTCGTTGATCTGCTTGAAACGGTCCAAATCCAGAAAGAGCACGCCCAACAATCCCGGTTCGGGTTTCAGGCTTTCGTCACGGATCATGCGCTCGAGCAGGCGTTCACCCAACAAGCGGTTCGGTAGACCGGTCAGCGCGTCGTGTGTGGCCTGATGCTCAAGTTGTCGGGTCAATTCGCGGCGTTGTTCGGCGATTTCATTTAGACGGTCGGTGGTCTCCAAGAGTTCTTGGCTGGCAAAACCGTAATGCTCGAGGTTGTTGATCCGGTCCAAGCGTTCCCGAATCGCCGTGACCGGTTCATCGCGGGCGATCAATTCGAGCACTTCGTTGCGGTCCCGGTCCAAACGGCGGCTGGCAATCAATCGCTGACGGCTCTCCTCGAGCGCCAGGGTGCGTTCCTCAACCCGGCCATCGAAGGCGTGGTTCAGGTCGCGCAGTTCGCGGCTCAGGCGACGACTCTCGAGGATCGCCAGCGTTTGACGCATCAGCACCAGGCCGACAATCACCATCAGGCTCACCTCGGCCAGTTTGCCCATCGATTCCGGCTCGAGCAGGTGCAGCGCATAAACGAGTGCCACGGTCACAAATGGTCCTGCGAGTTGTAAGGCCCGCACCCAACGCGGTTGGCGCAACCCTCGGGCAAGTTCGTGCAGTTTGGTCCTCAATTCCAGGGTCAGGGATGGGTTCAGGCTCGCCGGGTCGGGCTCGAGGTCGCGGTTTGCCTGATCTTGCAGGTTGGCAATCACCAGGCAGACCGCGCCCCATGACCACAGGCTTTCGGTCAGGCTTGGCACGACGATGCCAACTTCATTCATGATCGAGAACACGTCCGCCCCGACGAAGGCGATCAGTCCGATTCCAGGCCAAGCGGGACGTGAAACCGCCCCACGAAAGGCGCTCGAGACGAGCACCGCCACCAGTGCCGGATGCAGCGTCGCACGCACGAGGCACAAAGCCGCCCAGGCATCAAATGGTCGGGTCAAAAGCCGTTCGATCAAGAAATGCCAAGCGTAAACCCAATTTGCCGCCACGGTGGTTAGGACATCCAAACTCGAGCGCAGTTGTTCGAGCCGTGAAGCCTTTTGGCGCGGCAGGCGCAACAGGGCCAGGATCGCCGTGGCCGCAAAGATCACCTGACACAGTTCGCTCAGGCGCGAGACCAATTCGGACGCATTCCAGGCGCGAAGACTGACCGCCAAAAAGACCGCCGCCAGTGAAACGTGGGTTAAACCCAATCGGCTCGAGTTCGCTTGTGTACTGGTTCGCCAAAGTCCTTGCAAGCTCAAAAACAACGCCATTGCGAGACACAGAGCGGCCAGAAACAATGGATGATCGCCCGGCCTGACCATCGACCAGATCAAGTGGGTCAAAGCCAGCAGGCAGGACACACCCACTATCACGGTGTTGCGCCAAAAAGCAGGGGTCAGGGGTGCAGGTTGGTCCATGTCGGCAAGGTTGAACAGGTGTTCCCATCGGTTTGGACGCGATCCATCTCGAAATGAACGGTTGCATGACCCTCCCAGGTGCACACAACTTCCTCACCTCAAAGTAAGGCGCATCAATGAAGGCAGGCGTGCATTTCCAGCACAGGAGAAGCACACAAAAGCATTTGACCTCGATTCAATTTTCTCAGCGTTTGCACATCGGTTTTAAAGCAACCGCTCATGCTCGAGCAAACACCGATTTTGGCTGACCTCAGACCAATTCGATCAACGGCTCGAGGCCAAACGCTGCGGGGCTTGTTAGACTCGGCTCGAGAATCCGCCCGGTTCGGAGAATCCAACGGGCAGCACGAAAGGACACCCATGCCAAGCGACCTGTACATCGTCCGTCACGGACAAACCGTTTTCAACGCCTCTGGAACCAAAACCTTCACCGGTTGGATCGACGTGGACATCTCTGAGGTCGGGGTGCAACAGGCGACCAGCATTGCGCAGATGCTCAAAGACATTCACTTCGATCTGGCCTACACCTCGAGACTCAAACGCGCCAGCCACACCCTCGAGATTTTGCTGGCACCACATGCCCTCAAGCCCCCCGTGATCGTCGATGATCGGATCATTGAACGCAGTTACGGCGACCTCTCTGGGCAACTTCACAGCGACGTGCAGGCCAACCACCCAGAGATGTACAAAATCTGGCACCGCTCCTACGACGTGCCACCACCGAACGGTGAGAGCGTCAAAATGGTCGAGATGCGCGTCTACCCTTTCATTCACGAACTCTTGCGCAACACCAGCGACGGCAAGAACATCCTGCTCTCGGCACATGGCAACAGCATCCGTTGCCTGCGGGCGTACCTGGAAAACATGAGTGTCGAACAGGAGATGGCGCTCGAGGTGCCGCAGGACGATTACCTGCACTATCAATTCACCAGCGACACCAGCAACCTGTTCTGTGGCATGGTAGAGAAAATTCATCCGAAGGAATAAGTCGGACCTTAGGCTTGAGGACAATCCAACTGCAACACCCGAACTTGAACCCAACACGCTCTCGAGCACGCTTCGCTGTTTTCTGACCGGTGATCAGGTGGAAGTGGGGTTATTGGCTGCGAATCCAGACACGCATTTCACCTGGTGCGCGACCATCCCAAGTGCAGTACGGCACGGCCCTGATCGGCACGGGCTTGAGCTTCGGGTGATCCATGCGGTAGAGCGAACCTTTCCACTCGCTCAAATCCTCGGCCAACGCAAGCCCGGTGATGACCGTAACGCCATCGAGCAATTCGGGCTCGAAATGCGCCTCGAGTTTTGCATCGGCTGGCAGGACGATCTGATGCAAGGGTAGGTCGTGATCTATACCCTCGAGACAGTAGAGGATCGGGCCGCGCTGCAAAGCCACACAACCCGCGTCGGCACGCACATTCGGATGGGCGCGAATGTGTTCGACAGGCATCGGCAGTTCGAGGCGGATTTCATCGTCTGCTTGCCAGGTGCGCTCCAGGGTCGCAAAACCGTGCTTGAGAATACCTTCAAGTTTGACGGTTTGACCGTTGACTGAGAGGCTCGCGCCGCGACACCAACCAGGAATTCGTAAACGCAAGACGAATTGTGCTGGTGTTTCGAGTTTGAGCCGAATGCTGACCGCACCATCCCACGGGTAATCGGTGCGCTGTTGTAACTTCAGAGTCTGACCTGCGACCTGAAAGACCGCGCTGCCCTGCACGTACAAATTGATGGTGATGCTCGAGTCTCGCTGGGCGTAAACGTAACTGCCAAACGAGGCCAGCAATCGCAAGACATTCGGCGGGCAGCACGGGCAGGAATGCCAAGACCAACGGTGCATGTCGCCGTTGGACTCGAGCACGTTTTCGTAAAAGAACTGTTCGCCATTCAAGGACACACCGGCCAGCACATTGTTGTAGAGTGCCCGCTCCATCACGTCGGCGTACCGCGCCTCGCCGGTCAGGGCAACCATACGTTGCGCCCAAAAGACGAGTGCAATCGCGGCGCAAGTTTCGGCATAGGCCGTGTCGTTCGGCAGGTCGTAATCGACGGTGAAGCCCTCATTGTCCTTTGATGGTCCGAGCCCACCGGTGATGTAGAGGCGCTTGCCGGTCAGGTCATCCCATAGGCGCTCGCAAGCGGCCCGCAACTCGAGATCGTTCAATTCGCCCGCGAGATCGGCCATCGCCGCATAGAGGTACATGGCACGCACCGCGTGCCCAACAACCTGGGTCTGTTCACGGACGGGTTTGTGCGCCTGCGCGTATTCGTAACTGCCAAAATGATACACGGCTGGGTCCTCGCCCCTGGCTTGCGCCTCAAGGTCAAAATAGTAAGGTTGCTGGCCTCGAGCATCGACGAAGTACCGGGCCAACTCGAGGTGACGCGGGTTGTGGGTCACGTGGTAGAGCTTGACCAACGCCAGTTCGATTTCCTCGTGCCCAGGATAGCCGTGCTTCTGTCCAGGGTTCGGGCCATACACTTGGGCGATCAAATCCACGTAACGCTCGAGCACAGACAAGAGAGTGCGTTTACCGGTCGCCTGGAAATGTGCGACCGCCGCCTCGATCAGATGCCCGGTACAATAGAGTTCGTGACAGTCGCGCTCGTTGGTCCAACGCTTGCTGGGTTCACGACCGGTGAAATACGAATTCAAATATCCGTCCTCTTGTTGCGCCCCAGCGAGTTTGGCAATGACCTGATCCACCAACGACTCGAGTTGCGCATCCGGGTGCGTAGCCAAACTGTAACTGGCCGCCTCGAGCCATTTGGCAATGTCTGAATCCCACCACATCACTGGGGTCACAAGACTGTCCGTGGAACTTGGAATGGGCAGTGGACCAGCCGGACGGCTCAGGTCGAGTGCGTCGAACACACCGACCACGCGTAGCTGCTCGTACTGGTAGGCCAGGCCGCGCCTGCGGTTGACCTCGAGACGCGGAGCCCAAAAGCGATCCTCAATCAAGACGTCCGCCAGCGGGATTGGAGCGGGGATTGCCTCGAGTGAATCCATTGGATCAACACCTTTCACGAACAGACCAGCAAACGCGGCGGCCCGGACGACACGACCTTGATCTTCAAATAGCGACTTGGCCTGATCTTGACAGATGCGCAACCGCTTCACAAGATCAAATCATGCTCGCTCGAAACGCTGGACAACCTGCTTATGCCACTGGCATTTGTTCAGGTCAACATGGGATGAAAACGGTGTTGTCAATGCCATCCTGAATCTCGAGACTGGGGTCTTCGATGAATGATCTGAAAGCGTGAATACCATCCAGCACACGTATTTATCAAATCTTCTGAATGAGCATTCAGCCCGGACCAAGACAAAACGACCATCAATGGTGAGGATGATACTGGTTGAAAGTGAGTTAAACCCCTATAATTGAATCTACCAGTCCAATGTCTTGCAATCTGCGGCGCTCGTTCATCCACTCTACTCGGCTTGTAGGAGGTGTTTGATGTCAACCCAGATCAGAACAAAACCAATCGGGTGGGGCAGCTTGGCCCTGATGTCACTGGCTTTGGCAGCGGCTGTGGTTTTGATCATCGGGCCGCAGCCGGTACGGGCTCAGGCGACCAACGATCCCTGCTCGGTGAGGGCCAATTTTGACCAGGTCCAAGCTGCCGCTGCCGCTGCCGATGCCGCGTACAAGAAGCTCAAGGAGCCCGATTGGAGCAAATTGCCCAAGATGTATGAAATGGGATTTGATCCAGCAGGCCAAGACCCCCTTTCGATAGTAGTGGATAGGGACAAAAGGGTGGAAGCGCTTCTGAAGAAATTGAAGGATGACCAGAAGAAACTTACGGACGCTTCAGGAAAGCTGACCCAGGCCCAAGCCCAGGCCAACCTCACCACCGCCAAGGCCCAAGAGAAGACCCTTAAGGACCAATACGAGCTAAAATTGATAAAGTTCACGGAACTGGATACTGCTCTCCTCAACTTGGACCAAGACCTCACAGCCCTCAAGCAAGACCCGGCCATGCCCACAGACGAAAGAATACAAACGATTGTGACCCTTCAGGAGTTCGTTCAGAAAAAAGAAGCGGAAGTGAAGGAGTTGGTGAGCAAAAAGGACGAGCAACTAGACATCGATGTGGCCCGGTTTCGAGTCAACAATCCTGCCTTCAAAGACTTTGTCAGCAAGGAAATTACTTCGGCTAGGCGCGTACTGGGTCGCGCCCAAAGTGCCGGGATCCACGACGAGGTAATCAAAGCCGAAGAAAGCCTTAATAAGGCCATTGAGGATGCCCGTCAGAAGGCCAAGGATGCACTGGCTGCGATGGATCAAGTGACCAAGCAACTCAGACAATACCAACCTGCCCAAGATTTATTGATTCAAAAGGCCGAGAAAGAGCAGGAGATCGAACAAACCAAAAAGAAGCGTCAGGACTTGGAAAAACAAAAACCCACCATCGAAGATTTAACTGCCGCATACAAC
>JANOWZ010000490.1:0-1750 GCA_031418155.1 Deinococcales bacterium | reverse complement strand
TGACTCCAGTTGGCATTCGGCAAATCATCTTCGAGATTATGCGCAAACGGCTTCGGATACTCGAGCCAGACAAGTCCACATTCAAACTTGGCATGCTGCAACCCGAGCGGAAGTTCGATCTGGAAATGACCTTCAGGAATATTCCAACCGTTCAGGCCACCTCGAGTACGAACCGCCTCGAGTGCCGCGATTGTGCCATGACCACAAATGTTCTCCTCGATTTCGGGCGTGAAGAATCGCAAGCGCAATGGCATTGGCGCGTCATCACGAAACAAACCTTGACTGATGCCAACGAAAACCGTTGCAGGCGAACCGGTGCTCGAGGCAATCGACTGCATTTCCTTGTTCGATTCGATTTCCAACCCGAAGACGACACTCGCTCGATTACCGCCCGAACCGTTTAAGGTGAACGCCTGATATTCCAAAATCTCGAGGCTCATCTTTGAATCCTCCGAACGACTCCACCGACACGCACCGATTGTGCCATGCTCTCTCGGGTCGAAAATCTTGCCAGCAAACTCGAGGGTTTGCCCAGCGCAAATCCTTGCGCGACCGTCCAGCGATACGTGCCGCCAGCCATGTACGCCGCACGATAACCGCACAGACTCGCCAACGTGAACGAACCCGCATTGTCCTCGAGAATCCCCTTGCGTGGCACGAAAAATCGGAAATCCGCAATCGCTCGAGGTGAATCGAAGGCGGCAACAAGCAAACCGTTCGTGTTGGTTTTTGCATTCAATTCGGCAACGCGCTCGAGGTTCGGTTTGATGGAATCGAGCGCAGAAAAGTTGACGGAGACAACCACATTGCGCTTGTCCGAATTTCCAGCCTCATGAATTTTGTGAAACGGATCGAGATCACTCGAAGAGATTCCCAACGCCTGGAGCCATTCAGATTCGTCAAACGCAGTCGGCCAAATGTGGAAATCGCCCTGAAAAGCCCACGCCGCGCCAGACTCGAGTTCGACCGGCAATTCACCACCCGGCATGACCACCGTGCAACTCGAGCCGAGATGATGCGCCACGACCAACGCGCCAGAATCACTCTCAAGCTTTTCTTTTCCAGCACTCGAGAAGAAACAGACGTTGACTCGAGCACCAGAAGTTCCCGTGATGAAAGCTGTGAGCGGCATCCCACTCAAGCGGGCAATTTCAGGCATGTCCTCAAGCGCACCCGGTTCCGTGACGAGCGAAAATTGCTTTCCACCCTCGAGATGGGATTCTGGCGCAAAAACGCTGTAATGCTCAAGCTTCATTTGCTCCCCGCAAAGTTCTCGAGCGCATCCCCAGTCAAGTAATACTCCACCCAAACCGGATCGTTGGTCGCGCCCAATTTCGCATAAAACTTCGCGCCCGCATCATTCCAGTTTGCAACCGTCCATTTCATACCAACGCAACCTCGAGCTTTCGCTTCGCTGGCGGAAGCTTTCATCAAAGCCGTTCCCGCACCAGAACCTCGAGCGTGTTCGGCAACAATCAGTTCTTTCATGAACAACATCGGTTTGCCACCCGCGGTGTATGGCAGAAAATAGTAAACGAGCACGCCAACAATTTCTTGCTCGAGTTCTGCGACCAGACAGTAAAAGTTTGGTGGATCAAGTTTGAATCCTTGCTCGAGCAGGACTTGTTCAGAGCCGTGAAAAGTTTCGAGGTAATTCTCAAATTCTGCCAGATCGCGCATGAGTTTGAAGGCGGCGGGAATGTCAGCCTCGAGCCAGTGGCGAATAATCATGACATCACCGCACGTTTCA
>JANOWZ010000489.1:0-2602 GCA_031418155.1 Deinococcales bacterium | reverse complement strand
TCCGTGCCGGGATTGTCATCACTGGTGCTGATCTTTCAGCCGGGGACCGACATCTTGCGGGCCAGACAGTTGGTGCAGGAACGCCTGACGCTGGCGCACATGCTGCCGAACGTCTCGAGGCCACCGGTGATTCTTCAGCCCTTGTCTGCCACCAGCCGCGTGATGATGGTTGGCATGACCTCCAAGGATGTCTCGCCGATTGAATTGGGGGTGCTGGCCCGTTGGAAAATCCGGCCCGCCCTAATGGGTGTTCAAGGGGTCGCCAGCGTCTCGATCTGGGGCCAGCGCGAACGGCAATTGCAAGTGCAAGTCGATCCACAACAATTGCGAGCCCAAGGTGTAACGCTCGATCAGGTGATTCGCACTGCCGGTGATGCGCTGTGGGTTTCGCCATTGACCTTCCTGAATGCCTCGACACCAGGCACAGGCGGTTGGATCGACACGCCGCAGCAACGGCTCGAGGTGCGCCACGTGCTGCCGATCTCGAAACCCGCTGACCTGGCAAGAGTGACCGTCGATGGCTCGAGGTTGCTGCTCGGCGATGTGGCCAAAGTCGTCGAGAACCATCAACCGTTGATCGGCGATGCGATTGTCAACGGCACTCCCGGTTTGATGTTCGTGGTCGAGAAATTTCCCGGCAGCAACACGCTCGATGTCACACGCAAGGTTGAGGCGCTGCTCGAGAGTCTGCGACCCGGCCTAAAGGGAATCGACCTCAACAGCCAGATGTTCCGCCCCGCAAGCTTCATCGAACTGGCCAAGGCGAACATCTCGAGAACCCTCTTCATTGCTGGCCTGTTGATCGTTCTGGTGCTCGTGTTGTTCTACTGGAATTGGCGGGTGGCCTTGATCAGCGCCGTGGCGATTCCCCTGTCACTCGTGACCGGCTTGCTCGTGCTGAGCCTGAGCGGTGCTGGCCTGAACATGATGGTCGTGGCTGGACTGGTGATCGCCGTGGCCGCAATTGTCGGCGATGCGATCATGGATGTCGAAAACATTTTGCGCCGTTTGCGGCAACGCCGTCAGGAGGGCCGATCCACGCCGCTCGAGACCGTGGTGCGTGAAGCTTCGGTCGAGATTCGTCACACGATGCTGTTCACGACTTTGATCTTGCTGCTGACGGTCCTGCCGATCTTCGTCTTGCAGGGTGTCTCCGGTTCGTTCTTCTTGCCGTTCGCACTGACCTACGTGCTGGCGGTCCTGGCGAGCATGGCGGTTGCCCTGACCGTCACCCCGGCGCTGGGTATGGTGCTCTTGTCACACGCCTCGCTCGAGCGCGAATCACCGTTCTTGGTCTGGCTGCGCAACGGCTTTGACGGAATGCTCAAGGGCATCGTCTCGAACTCGAGGTTTGCGTACTTGACGGTGGCGCTCCTTGTCGTGGCGGGCGTGGCGATGGTGCCACTCTTGCGCCAACAGCAACTCCTGCCAGCCTTCCGCGAGCCCGACCTGATGATCGAATGGGACGGCGCACCCGGAACCTCACACCCGGCGATGGTGCGAATGACCTCCGAGGTCTCCAAGGAAATCGGTGTCATTCCGGGCGTGCGCAACGTTGGGGCGCACATCGGACGGGCGATCCTCTCCGATCAAATCGTCGGAATCAACTCGGCGCAACTCTGGGTCAACATCGATCCGACCGTCAATTACGACACGACGGTTGCCGCCATCAAAGACACGATCGGCGGCTATCCCGGTGCGGCCCGCGAGGTGCGCACCTACCTGCAAGAAACGTTGCGGCGCACCCTGACCGGCTCGAGCAGTGCCGTGGTCGTGCGAATCTTCGGCCCAGAATTTGCCACGCTCAAAACCAAAGCCACTGAGGTCCGCACGGCGCTCTCGCAGATCGAAGGCGTGGTGGACTTGCACACCGACAACCAGATCGAAGAACCGTATGTCGAAATCGAAGTCAACCTCGCCAAAGCGCAAGCCTACGGCATCAAACCCGGTGACGTGCGCCGCGCCGCCGCCACGCTGGTCAATGGGCTCGAGGTTGGCAGTTTGTTCGAGCAACAAAAAGTTTTCGAGGTCGTCGTCTGGAGCATTCCCAAGGTGCGGCGTAGCCTGACCGACATCAAAGAACTGATGATTGACACGCCCGGTGGTGGTCACGTGCGGCTCGAGGAGGTTGCCGATGTTCGCGTCGCACCAACATTCCACTCGATCAAACGCGAGGCCGTCTCGAGGCGCATGGATGTCAGCTTCAACGTCAAAGGCCGCGACCTCGGCGCGGTCGCCAACGAGGTCCGGCAACGCATGGCGAACATCTCGTTCCCGCTCGAGTATCACTCGGTGGTGCTTGGCGAGTACGTCGAACGTCAGGCCGCACAGAACCGTTCGTGGAGCATCATCTTGGTTTCGGCGATTGGAATTTTCTTCCTCTTGCAGGCGGCCTTCTCGAGTTGGCGTTTGGCGACGTTGGCCTTCCTGACACTGCCACTCGCACTCGTTGGTGGTGCGGTCATGGTGGCAATCTCGAGCGCCGGAGCCTTGACGCTCGGTTCACTGTTGGGATTCCTGATGGTCCTCGGCGTGGCGGTGCGCAATGGCATCGCGCTGATCGGACACTACCAGCACCTCGAGCGTTTCGAGGGCGAGCACT
>JANOWZ010000488.1:0-3821 GCA_031418155.1 Deinococcales bacterium | reverse complement strand
CGCATGAAAGCCTATGAACTGCTGCTCGAGCATTACTACCCGGCATCACGGGTCTTGCTCGGTTCCTACCCGGCAGCGATGCGTTACGCCGGACCTCGAGAGGCGATTTTGCACGCGATCTCGAGGCGCAATTACGGTTGCACGCATTTCATTGTGGGCCGCGATCACGCTGGGGTTGGCACGTACTACGGCACCTACGACGCGCAAGAAATTTTTGACGCTTACACCCGCGAAGAGATCGGCATTGAAATTATCAAATTCGAGCACACCTTTCACTGCAAAACCTGCGGATCAATCGTCTCGAGCCGAACCTGCCCTCATGACTCGAGCCATCACCTGATTTTGTCCGGCACGAAAGTCCGTGAACTCCTGGGCAAGGGTGAGCACCTGCCCACGGAATTCACCCGCAAGGAAGTTGCCGAAGTCTTGCGCGAAGCCTACAAATCCCAACTCGTCCCAGCATAAGAATGCAACTCGAGGCTGATCTCGAGAAAGGAAACCGACCATGAGCGCACCAAGCATTTCATCCAACATCAACTCGAGCTTCAACGAATTCAAACTTGATCCAAACGTTCTGAAGTTCAATCAAATCTCCATCATCAGCGGGATTTTGCTCGCTGCGATTCTTGGACAATGGTGGATTGTGGCGCTGATTGCTGCGGTCATGCTGGCTGGAACGTTCAACCCGAACCTCGCCGCGTTCAAGCGAATTTACTCGAGCTTCGTGCGTCCCGCCCTGAAACTGCCCGTCAATTTGCAAGATGATGATCCTCGAGCGCACAACTTCGCGCAAGGTGTCGGCGGCGTGTTCTTGCTGGCTGCGACGCTCGCGTTTGTGCTCGGTTTGAGCGTTGTGGGTTGGGTGCTTTCGGCGATTGTGGTCGCGCTGGCCACGTTGAACTTGACGACGAACATCTGCGTTGGATGCTTTATGTACTTTCAACTGCGGATGTTTCAAGCTCGCCTTCGCGCTTGAATTGTCTGGGTTCCAATCGTTGTGCTGGCGAGGGCGAAGCATGCTTCTTGACCCCAAAGCAGCACCTATCGGGCTTGGGTCGCTTCGCCCCTACGGGTAAACCATCCCTGAAGAAATGTTCTAAACTGAACCAAATGCCAAATCTCGAGACTTTCCTCAATGCCCATCGCCCAACACTGCCAGGAGTTTGTCATGACCGCTGAAGTGACCACCAAGAAATCCAAAGTCGAACTCGTCAAAGAGGCCAGCCGATACTTGCGCGGCCCGATCGACACTGAACTCGAGAATGGTGTCGATCATTTCGGCGAGGACAGCGGCTTGGTACTGAAATTTCACGGCATCTACCAGCAGGACGACCGTGACTTGCGTAAGTCACGCAAGGCGCAAGGGCTCGGGCCGGATTACTCGTTCATGATTCGCGTGGCGATTCCGGGCGGGACTTTGAGTGCCGATCAGTACCTCGAGTTGGATGCGCTGTCGGACAAGTTGGCAAACACGACCATGCGGATCACGACGCGGCAAGCGATTCAGTATCACGGGGTTCGCAAGGGTGGACTCAAGCCATTGATTCAAACGCTGAACGATCACCTGCTGACGACGCTTTCGGCCTGCGGTGATGTGGTGCGCAACGTGGTCGCCTGTCCCGCACCGTTTGTGAACCGTGAACGTTCGCAAATCTTGCCATATGCGTACAAGGTTTCCAACGCGCTCAAACCGAAAGCTCGAGCCTATTACGAACTGTGGTTGGATGGCGAGAAGGCTGTCAGCCTCGAGCAGGAAGAACCGTTGTACGGCGAAACGTACCTACCGCGCAAGTTCAAAATTGCCTTCGCCTATCCTGGCGATAATTGCGTGGATGCGTACACCCAAGATGTTGGCATCGTGCCTGTGCTGGACTCAAACGGTGATCTCGAGGCGTTCACATTGATCGTCGGTGGTGGCTTGGGTCAGAGTCACACGGTCAAGGAAACCCACCCGCGATTGGGCGATCCGATGACAACGATCAAACCGGCTCAGCTTTTGCCGGTGCTCGAGGGTATCGTCAAAGTGCAGCGCGATCATGGTCGGCGCGATGATCGGAAATTCTCGAGGATGAAGTATTTGGTTGAGGCGTGGGGCATTGCGGCCTTCCGCGAAAAAGTGGCTGAGTACGTTGGATTCGCACTGCCCGAAGCTCAGTCCCTCGAGTGGTTGAGCGGTGACGATCACCTCGGCTGGCACGAACAGGGCGATGGCAAATTGTTCCTCGGCTTGTTCATCGAGAACGGTCGTGTTAAAGACAACATTCGCGCCGGTTTGCGCACCGTCATCTCGAGCTTGCGTTTGGATGTTCGCTTGACACCGCAGCAGAATTTGTTGCTCGTCAACATTGATCCGAAAGACAAACCTAAGCTCGAGGCAATTCTTAGCGAGCATCAGATTGCACTTCCCGAAACGCTCGAGCCTGTCGTTTTGCAAGCGATGGCCTGTCCCGCCTTTCCAACTTGCGGTCTCGCCATCACCGAGGCGGAGCGCGTCATGCCCGATGTGATCCGCGAGATCGGTACATTGATTTCAGAACTCGGTCTCGAGAATGCCCCCGTGCCTCACGTGCGCATGACCGGTTGTCCGAACGGTTGCGCCCGCCCGTACAGCGCCGAGGTTGGCTTGGTTGGACGAAGCCTGAATTCATACGCGGTGTATCTCGGTGGCAGTCCTGTCGGCACGCGATTGTCCCGCGAATTTCAAGACAATGTGCATCGGGATCAGATCATCCCTGTCCTCAAACCGATCCTCGAGCAATACCGTGACACTCGAGAATCCAACGAGGCGTTCGGAGATTTCTGCGAACGTGTTGGTTTTGAGAAGTTGCGAGCGCACGCACAAGCCTGAATTGTCAAATAAACGGCTCGAGCATCATGCTCGAGCCGTTTATTATTTCGCTTATTTGATGTGTGTTAACCAGTGATCGTATTTCGCATCCTGCCCAGTTGCCGCCGCCAAGTAGCGTTTGCGAATCTCGAGGCTGATCTTGCCCGCGCTGCCATTGCCGATCTTGCGGTAATCAATCTCGGAAACGGGTGTGACTTCGGCGGCGGTGCCGGTCATGAAGACCTCATCAGCGCAGTACAATTCCTCGCGGGTTGCCATCGTTTCGACAACCTCGAGGCCCATGTCACGGCAGATTTGAATGATGCTTTCTCGGGTGATGCCGGCCAGGTTGACGCTTTTGGAGATGGCATAGACGACACCCTTGTTGATGAAGAAGAAATTTTCGCCCGTGCCTTCGGCGATAAATCCGTTTTGATCGAGCAGCAATCCCTCGTCGAACCCTGCCGAAACCGCATCCATTCGCGCCAGTGCCGAGTTGATGTAATTGCCGCCCGCTTTGGCCTTCCCAGGCATCGCGCCCGCTGGTAGTCGCGTCCAAGCGGTCGTCATCAATCTCGCGCCTTTGTTCGCAGATTCTTCGCCGAGGTACGAACTCCATTGCCACGCGGCGACCATGACTTCAACCGGGCAGGGTATCGGATTCACGCCCAAAACGTTAAAGCCACGCCAAGCCAAAGGCCGGATGTAACACGATTTCAAACCGTTTTCGCGCACCACTGAGATGTGTGCCTGGTTGATCTCCTCGCTCGAGAATGGCATCGGAAAACGCATGATGTGCGCCGAATCGAACAGGCGTTTCGTGTGATCCTCGAGCCTGAAAATTGCCGAGCCGTGCGGGGTTTCGTAGGCACGAACTCCCTCAAAGATACTGGTGCCGTAATGCAATGCGTGCGAAAGCACGCTGACCGTGGCGCGTTCTTGCGGCACGAGTTTGCCGTTGAACCAGATCAACCCGGCTTGAATGCCGGTGTTG
>JANOWZ010000487.1:0-7149 GCA_031418155.1 Deinococcales bacterium | reverse complement strand
GACCCTCGAGCCCGGTGACGGTCGTCTCGAGGATTTCACCGGTTCCGAGGCTGTCCCCGATGCGCTTGCCTAGTCCGAGCGCCGTCGCCGCCATCGCCGCGATTCGGTTGGCATCTTCAGAGCCCGAAAGCGATTGCGCCATCGGCAGGCCGTCGGTCGATGCAACCAGAACACCGCGCAATTCTGGGATGGCGGTACGAAGTTTGACGATGCTGTTCTGGAGGGCCTCTTGTTTACCGGGTGTGCTCACAGGGAATCTCCTGGGGAAATTAAGTTGAAAGTGAAAAGTTCAGAGTGAAAAGTCCAGAGTAGAAAGTGATGGGCTTGAGGTTTTTCTTTCCACCTTTCACTTGTTACTTTTTAACTGCTCTTAAAAGCTCATCTCGTTCGAGCCCATCAAGGCTTCGGCATACATCGGGTCAAACCGTTGCACGGACTCGAGGAGTTTGATCAAGGTCACGACACTCGAGGTGGTGCTGGTGGCGTTCAGTCCAACGACCTGTTCGCTGGGCAGCTCGAAGTAATCGGCGACATCTTCCGGGTCCCAGACTTTGGGCAGGTCTTGGCGGGTCACGCCGACCATGAACGGCACGTTGATGCGGGTGGTGATGAAGTCCAGGATGCGCCTTGCGTGCGGAAAATCACCGGGTTTGTCTCCGGCCACGAGCACAATCAGGCCGAGCGCACCTTCACAGAGGATTTCCCACATGAAGTCGAAGCGGTCTTGTCCGGGCGTGCCGAACAGGTGAATCGGGATACCATCCAACGACAACGTGCCGAAATCGAGCGCAACCGTGGTTCTGGCTTTGCCAATGTCTTCGCTGGCCGCCTCGTCAGTGTCCACAACTTCGGTTTCGGACAGGCTTTGAATGAAGGTGGTTTTGCCCGCACCGACCGGACCGGAGATCACGAGTTTCAACGGTTTCATAGTTGAACCTCGTATTTCGGCTCGAGGTTGCTCGAGGTTGGGGGCAATCGTTTCATGTTGGACACCATCATTTCACAGAGTCTACTTTCACAGGCTGTGATTTCTTTTACCTTAACAGATTTCATGATGTTCTCACCTGAGCCTCAGTGCGCCAAGGAGACGCGACAAGAGGCTTTTGCGAACCCCACCAACCTCGTGCGGCTGCATGCTCGAGAATGGCATCGGAGGCCGGGTCGATTCGCGTTGACGGGCCGGAGCCACATAGCCAGCGCTGCGCAACTTGTATAAGAAAAGTTGCACCTGTTCGAGCTTCAGGCCCAAACGTTCAGCAATCTCGAGGGCGCTGACCCCACGTTCTAAGCTCGGGCGGGCGCGACGCACGAATTCGGAAAGTTCGGCATCGTTCGCAGACAATTCTTGCGATCCGGCAAGCTTGAAGCGCGTCTGCGGTGCGGGAAACTTGTCCTTATAGACCGAGAGTTCGTTGACCGTGCTGGTGACTTTGAGCAACAACGCCTGAATCGGTAGGTTGAGTTTGCCCTGCAAACCCTCGCTCGGCATCTTTGAAAATTCAAAATTGCCATTTGAGGCCAAGGAGAGTTCGATCAAATGATCGCGGACCCGCAAGACGTTCGTGACAAGCTGATCGTTGACGATCAAACCCTGCAAGACGGCCTCTTTGAGGTGCAACTCGAGCCGGTTATTCGATGGTAAATCCCAAACCTCGAGCTTGCCGGTGCGACGACCGAGCGTGCCGACGAGTTCGACGAATGGAAAATCTGCAAGATTACCGAAGATTGCCACGTGACCTGCCTTCTGTACTTGAACGATTGACACGACCTTCACTCATAAAACGATTGTGCATCCTCGAGCCTTACGATTCTATGACAGCTTCAAAATGCTGAACCATTGGTGTGAAACACATCTTGAAACTGGTGTGAAACCCATCCAAGAACTCGCTTGGGAAATCGAGGTTTTCACTTCAAGGGTATCGCAGTCCGTCGGTGAAACCCGTCCAATGCTCACATTCGGCCCAACCCATCGACCTCGAGAAACACGCATTACTTCAACAGTTTACAGTCAAATGCCAGTGAAAACCGGCCAGCCTCAACTCGAGGGTTTACGCAAGACCACGCAGCCCGAAACGATGTCCTGTAACGCCTGCTTGCGCCGTGTGAAGGCCGCCATGGCATTCGAGGCAATCACAATCAGCACCGCAAGAAGTGACGCTCCCAAAACACCCATCACTGCCGCCCCCGTGAACGCAGTGCTTGGATCAGAGGCATTTGGGTTCATGCCAGCCATCAAACCCAGGGTTGCGGCCAGCAAAACCACACCTGCGAGCACATTGGCCAGACCTTTACCCAAAAAACGCCCACTGGCCCGAGCAAACGTCAACTTGCGTCCCTCAAGGTCCGTGACCGCCAATCCCATCGCCATCTTGCCGAGCGTGCCCTGCCGAGAACTGGCCTCCATGAGGGCGTAATACAACCACTGCCAGAGGACCGCCAGCACCGTGAACAACACCCAACCGGTCATGACCCGTGAATCACTGATGTACTGACGCATCGACTCGAGGTCCGTGAATGCGACCGATTGCAACCCGAGCGCGACCTGAAGCAGGGTTTGCGCCACGTACACCACCACCGAATCGATGATGAACGCCACCGTGCGCACCCAGAACCCGGCGTACTCGAGCGGCAGACGATCCGTAACTGCACCACCGACCGGGCTCATGCGTGCAGCGGAACGACCGGCGGCCTCTGGGTTTAGGGCAACCTGGGCTGGAATGCTCGAGGTCGTCTTTGCATCTGGGAAGCTCGAGGTGGCTGGCGTGAAGGTCGAATGGGTCGAGTTCGCGGGTGTGTTCATGGCAAAACTTGAGGTTGGCACAGAATCGGCGGAACTCGAGGTTGGCACACTCGGCATCACGGGGCTCGAAATCACGGGGCTTGAGGGTTTCACAACCTTCACCTTCGAGGTTGCAGTCTTGACCGCATCAAAAAACGCCACCAAACTCGTTTGATCCGCACTGATCGGACCGCGAATCAGCACGGCCTGATCGCTCGAGATCACAATGTCCGAATTCTCGCGGTTGACCTTGGCGATCTGGGCCAACTGCGCCCGTTGCACCCCCGCAGCATTCACGTACAACAATTCCGAATCCGTGCAAGCAAACGCGCCATCCTCGGCGGACACACTTGAATGTATGGCTTGTCCCGCCTCGAGTTTCAAAGTCGAATCCCAATCCCCGGTTGAAAGTGTTTGTGAATCATTCATGCCCCGAGGATACGCGAGAACGCCGCGCCGGAAAGTGAAAACCTCGGGTGCGGCGTTTTGGAATGCTTAAATTTAACGAACGGCGGTGGTGTTCAAGACCTCGAGTGCCTTCTTCAACTCAGCATCTTTGCTGGCATCGACCAAGGCTCCGCCCTGCCGGTTCGAGGTGCGAATGCGGGGCAATTCGTCCTGGTAACGGAACTTGCCCAAACCATCCGCCTTCAACTTGACGGTCTTGCCATTGACTTTCATCTCAATTTCCGAACCCGGCTTGGCCCCCAAACCCTCGAGCGCCAACGTGCGCGGGAACCTCGAATCATCGACCTTGAAATCTGGTGTGACACCCTTCTTGAAGATGCTGTTGCGTTTCGGGGTCAACCATTCCTGAAAGGCAATGTTGATCTGCGCACCGTTCACCAGTTTGGTCGGGATGTTCGCAACCCCTTTACCGTAAGTTTGCTCACCGATGATCTTGGCACGACCATTTTCTTGCAAAGCCGCCGCAACGATCTCGCTGGCGCTGGCGCTGCCAGAGTTGACCAGCACCGTCAATGGACCGGTGTAATCGCTCAAGTCGTTTCGTGCGGCGTACTCGACCCGGACCTTCTGCGTGCGATCACGGGTGATGAAGACATCCCCTTTGCTCAGGAAAGCATCGGCGACCCCTTCGGCCTGCGTGACCAAACCGCCGGGATTGCCGCGCAAATCCAGCACCACGCCGCGCACATTCTTGGCTTTGAATTCTTTCAGGACCGCCTGCAATTGCGCCGTCACATTCTGGTTCAAGAAATCCGAGATCGAAACGTAGCCAACATTCCCCGGCAAGATCGCCTTGGACACGTTAATCATCTGAATACGGTCTCGGGCCATCGTGAACTCGAGGCGGTTCACGCCACGGATCACCGTTAACTTGACATCGGTGCTGCGCGGCCCCCGAATCTTGCGCACCGCCTGATTGACGGTCAGTTTCGTGACATCTTCACCGTTGACCTTGATGATGATGTCACCAGCCTCGAGCCCCGCACCGGCGGCGGGTTGACCCAAGAACACCGTGTCGATCAGCACGCCCGTGCCGTCTTTGTTCGCCGGAACGATGCTGACACCAATCCCGAAGAATTCGCCCTTGAGTTCCTCGCCCTGACTGGCGCTGACCTCCGGCTCGAGGTAATAGGTGAATTCGTCCTGCAACGCATCCAACATGCCAATCGTCGCACCCTTCATCAGTTTGTCCGGGCTGATGTCGCGCAAGTAATTCTCACGCAAGGCCGCATAAGCCTCGAGAAACGCCTTGCCGTTCGGCGTTTTAAACGCTTCATCTTGCGCGTTAACAGAATTGCCAAAAATCTTGAATTGCGCCAAACCGACCGCGCCAAAACCAGCCGCAGTCAAGGCGAGCGCACCCAAAGCCAACATCAAACGTCGTTTCACCCAAACACTGTAACGGGTCAAAGGTGAAGGGAATGTGCATAAAGGCAAGAGAAAGCCATAAACCGCTCAAACCATGTTTGAAATGGCTACCTCGTCACCACGCGAAACAGTCCTCTTATTTTGAGCACTCGAGCCCAGATCGTTGCTCAAAAACGTTCACCGAATGTTGACCCGTTGCCGGTACGCGAAGAACACCTTGTATTCCTTTCCACTGGTTTTCAATTCAATGTTCGCGGCTTTTCGCGCAACAACTCGTTCGCCTTTTCGATGTACCCGCCCAAGGTGACCACCCATTCATCGCTCGGCTCGAGGTGCGGCAGGGCCAGTTGTGAATGCTCGAGGATTTCTTGCGGGTCGCGCCAACCGTCTTGCACGAGCGTATCGGCGATCATTTCGTGCGCGATCACCCAGTCGCGGCTGGCCTCTGGCGCAAGTTCGAGCACCTTTCGGTAATGCCCGAGCGCCTCGTCGAGCCTGAAGTATTCGTAGGCGACGTTGGCGAGGATCAGGCTGGCTGGCACGGTCGCACCGCGCTCGAGCGCGATTTTGGCGAGCCCTTCGGCGGCATCGAAATCGCCGCGTCGGTATTCGACTTCGGCGAGGTCGGCGAAGACTTCGGCCAGGTAAATGTATTCCTCGTCTCGGGCGGAAAGCAGAAGGGTTTCGCGGGCCTCGTCGAGTTCCCCGGCATCCATTTGCGCCACACCCATTTCGTGTTGCGCAAACGATTTGTCGGCGGGTCCGGCGCGTTCGACGGCGGCGCGAAATGCCAACAGTGACGCGCTCCATTCGCCGAGTTGCGCGAGCGCCTGCCCATGCACTAGGGCCGTGCCGTAAGAGGGTTCGCCCGCGTCCAACTCGAGTTGTCGTGCGGCCTCGGCGCGTTCGGCGGCGAGGCTGGGATTTTCAAGCGCGAGGTGGGCGCGTGCCTCCAGGTGCATTCGGCTTGCGGCCTCGAGCGCGGGTTCTTCAGCGCTGTAGGCGGCTTTGGTCGCCTCGAGCACCTCCAGAGACTCGTGCGGTTCGTCGCATTCGAGCAGCATTGCGGCCTGATCCATCAGCAGGGCGGCGCGGTCGTTGCCGCTGGTCAGGCTGGCGGCGGTCGCGTAGGCGTTCGAGGCTTCGCGCCAACGTTGCAAATCCTCGAGTGCGCCGCCGCGCCACGAGTGCGCCCGCCAGCGCAGAAATTCTGGCAGGTTGTTGAATTCAAAGTTCAGGCATTCGAGCGCCTGTTCGGATGATCCGAGCGTCACGAGGGCCGCCGCCGCGTGAAACCGGGTGGTGATGTCACCGGTACGTGCCTCCCAGGCGAGTTTCGCAGCGCGATCAAACCTCGGATCGGTTTGCTCAAGTTTGCTGTTTTGCTCAAATGCTTCGGCCTCGAGCGCGTAAGCGTTCAGTTCGGCCCGCAGTGCCAGATACAACGGGTTGGTGCGAGAACTCGAGTCGCTCAGGACCGCGTCACTCAGGCAGGCGCTGCCACCTTCAACGCCTTCGCGCCCGTACAGCGCGTAAATCCCTGCCGCTTCAAGGTCAAGGCTGGCTCGGGTTTTGGGGTCGGTGGTGTTGCGGGCAGCGCGTTCGAGCAGTTCAAAAGCACCGTCGAAATCACCGTTTTGCAATGCGTTGTGGGCTTCAAGAATGCTCATCAGGTCCGTTCTTACGATAACCCGTGATGCATCCGAATGACCGATTCGGGAGCGGGTTGGCCGAATGACAGGTGTACAAATTTGCTGGGGCTAGAGCTTGGCTTTTGTGATACAGCAGGTGTTTACGTCTCAAGATGGCTCGAGCCGCCTTCCGTTTGAAGCTTTGTCGCGTCGGCGCGGATCGAGATTGGCTTGTCCTGCTCACGTTTTACCGTGTTAAAGTGATGGCGCATGAATCGGTCAAATCCCCCTGGCTCTCGTCGTGTGGCCCGTTCTGGAGCGTCCCGTTCGGCGCTTGCAGTCTCGCGTTCCGGGCCGGAATTTCAGGGCGGCTGGCCCGAGCAATTCGGTCGTGTCGTGTTGTTGGTGTTGGTGGCGTTGGGCATCGCGCACGTCACAGCGCTGATTCTGATGTCCGGCTATCGGCATTCGTTCTGGTCGCAGCAGTCGGCGTTGACGACAGATCGCATTGCCGCCCTAAAATCCGAGGTTCGTGAACTCCAGGTGCGGGCGACCAAGGCGCGTTCGGATCGCGGTTATCTCGAGGAGTTGGCTCGCCGTCAGGGGTTCGTGCGCAAATCCGAGCGGGTGATCGTGCCATTCGTGCCTGGTGCGGCCATGCCGGTTGAGGACGGTATTCCGACCGTGCCGCTCACAACGTCCGGTTCGGGCCGTTGAGTCGGTTGTGAGGCTCGAGCTTGGCAAGCTTCCCGATGCTGCCGGTGTTCGTGCCGCGTTGCGGGTGTTGCAAGAACATCATGATCCGTGTGTGGTCAGTGTCGGGCGTGTCTGTGGCGGTCGCGTTTCGGGTGTTTACCTGGGCGATTCGCTCGAAGTCAGGTCGTTCACGCTCGAGCCGTTTGA
>JANOWZ010000486.1:0-2650 GCA_031418155.1 Deinococcales bacterium | reverse complement strand
AAATCCCGCATTGACCCCGGACTCAAAACTTGGCAAGCCAAGATTTTGAGATGAAGTGCCGATCCCAGACTCAAAACTTGGCAAGCCAAGATTTTGACATCAAACCCCAAGATTTTGAGATGAAGAACAGGTGTTCGGGCTCGAGTTCAAATGGTTTCGCGTGGGCTGCGACCGCGTGGCAGCAAATACAGGTAGCGTTCGCGCACACAACCCTCGAGATCGCCACGCCAGTACGCGCAGGCGAGCACCCAGCGGGCCAGTCGGCCCCGATTGATGAGTGTGAAGGTGCTGAGCGCAATCAGCACCCCTCGAGCGCCCAGTCCGAGCAGGCACATCCAGGCGGGCACGTAACCGGGAAAGTTCTTGCGCAGCACTCGAGCGTTCGGCAGGGAATCCCGGTAGCCTTTGCGGTACAACGCCCGCAAATCTGGGTTGACGCGGTACGCGAGCACCGCATCTTTGACCAGAATCATCCGATGACCCAATTTGAACACACGCCAGGAGAAATCCAAATCCTCGAAGGCGGGCAGGGTCGTGTCGAATCCGTTCAGGGCTGCAAAGACGCTTTTCTTGATGCCGATGTTGCCACCGTTCGCATACGGCGCGACTGGGTTGTGAATGCCACCCTCGATTTCTTGGGCGAATGCGGCCACGATCCAAGCCGGGTTGAGCGCCGCGTAATCCATGCTGGCACAGACGAACGCGCTGGTCTTGAGCGCCTCGAGCATCGCCGCCAAATACGTTCGGTTTGGGATGTCATCCGAGTCAATGAAGATCAGGTTTTCACTGCGGGCTCGAGATGCGCCATCGTTCCTCGAGTACGACACGCCGTGGTTGTCGGGTTCGTCGATCAGGTTCAGGTGGGGAAATTGTGGGGCGTACTCGCGCACGATCTGCGCGGTTTGATCGGTCGATCCACGGTTAACCACGATCAATTCCCAAACGCCGGTGAACGATTGGATGGTGAGCGCCTCGAGCAACACCTGCAAGTGCCGGGCCGAGTTGTAGCACGGCACGATCACGCTCGCCTCGAATGTCGTTGGGCTGGTCACGGGTTCGAGTGTAACTGAAGTCATGAAAAAAGGCTCGAGGTTGCCCCCGAGCCTACTCTCAACACTCAAAATTCAGAATCGAACACCGAGCGCAAAGTGGAATCGACCGTAAGGCTCGAGCGGGCTGCCCCAACCGTAGTAAAACCCGAGCGGCGGAATCTGAATCGGCCCGAGTTGCAGGTTGATTTGCACGCCCAGCCCGTACCCGAATTGGATGCCCTCGCTGATGCCAGCTTTGCGCGTACCGTTGCCCCAGGCGTTGCCGAAATCCAGGAAGCCGATCCCGAACAGGCCATACGTGTAATCGGTTTTCAGGCCGAAATTGTAACGGTACTCGAGCGATCCCGAGTAGTAGACCTCACCGTTGATGTCGCCGGGGCTGAATCCGCGCAGGGTCAGGGTTTCGCCGCCGGTGTCACCGACCCGGAACAGTTGACCGCTTGGGACGCTGCCGAGCAGGGTTCCAGCATTCAAACGGAACGCGAGCGCCATGTTGCGGTCCTCGCCGAGGTTGAATTCGCCTTTTTCATCAAAGCCAAACCCAAGGTACGTGCGATAACCGGTGGTGAATTTCGTCCAGTTCAGGTCGCGTGAACCTTCGACACCAAAACCGTACCCGGCGAGCGCACTGACGGTAAATCCAGCGGTCGGGAAATCATCGCGGTTGCGGGTGCTGTAGACACCTTCGACCTGTGCGAACACGGTGCTCGAGTCTTTGGTGTTGTCTTTCAGAAGCTTTTCGGGATCTTTTGTGGTGTTGAATTTCGCGGCCTCGCCACCCTCAAGAAAGTTCTGGTTGTACGAGTAATTCACGCCAAAACTGACGAACAGGTTCTCCAGAACCGGTCTCGAGACACTGACACCGAATCCACTCGAGCGGGTGGTGTAGGTGCGCAACAGACCGTCTTTCGGCGGTGCGTAATCCGGCAAGATGTTTCCTTGTGCATCCTTTTGTCCGGGGATTTCAGTACCGCCCGTCACGCCCGTGAAAATCGAGAAGGTGATGGGGGTGCGCACTTCTTTGAAATCCAGGAAGTCCACGTAAATCCACGGCACCGTGTACGACAGGCTCGAGGACAAGAACTGTTGGGCGTTGTTCGGTTGCGCCTGAAGCGTGAATTTGATGCCGTTGTTCAAACCCCAGAGGTTCGTTTCTTGGTACGAAACCGATCCGCTCCAACCTTCACCGGGCCGTGAGGAGTACGAGATTTGTGGCAGGAACGCACCGGTCGCGCCCTCTTCGAGGTTCAGGACCAGAATCACCTCGTCGGGTTTGGCCGGATCTGGCACGCGAATGGTCGCTCCGATGGCCAGGGTGCTCGGGTTGATCACCTCAAGGCGGGCGATGCGTTCGAACGCGCCGTTGATGCTTTTCAGGCTGAACAATCCCGGGGCGGGCAGTTCGCGCAGAATAATAAAATCTTGGGTGCGATGCTCCGGGTTTTTCCAGGCGACCTGATAGCCGATGACCCTCAACTCGAGGACTTTGATGCTGTACACACCGTCTTGGAAGCTGACTTCGGGTGGTTTGGCGGTACGGAATCCGGCGCTTCCGTAGGCGGCCTCGATGGCTCCGGCGTCCTCTTGCGCAACGATGG
>JANOWZ010000485.1:0-7183 GCA_031418155.1 Deinococcales bacterium | reverse complement strand
TCCGTGCAACGCGAGGCAGCTCGCGCCGCCCTCCTCGAGCGCCTGTGCGACCTCGATGGCGTTGAAGGTGTCCCAACCCAAGCGAATTTTGGCGCTGACGGGGATCGGTACGGCTTTGTTCAGGCTCGAGATCACGTCATGGGCAGCCTGCGGGTTTTGCAACAGGCAGGCTCCGCCGCCGGTTTTGACGACTTTTGGCACGGGGCAGCCCATGTTGACATCCAGCGCGGCGGGTGCGAATTCGGCGTGGAGTTTGGCTCCGGCCTCACCGACGATTTGTGGATCGGCCCCGAAAAGTTGAATCACCAGGTCCGGTTCGTTCGGGTATGGTTCGCCGATCTCGAAGGATTTCTTGCCGTTCATGACCACACCGATGCTCGAGACCATTTCGGTCACGGCCCAGGCCGCGCCAAATTCGCGGCAGAGGAGCCGGAACGGTGCGTCTGAAAATCCTGCCATTGGTGCAAGCACGGCCCTGCCCGTCTCGAGGCGCGAACGGTGAAAGGCTGGTTTGCTCGTGATTTCGGGCGTGCTCGTCATGGCTCGAGGATTGTAGCAGTTCTGGGATGGTCACACCGGATGAACTGAAACGAAGGTCCAGAATCGGGCCTTGGATGTGAGGCAGGTCACATAATCTTGACCCGTCAGAGGGGCTTGACTTCATCAATTGAAAGTGTTGGTCATTCCACACAGCAAAATTCGCCGATCTTTGTAGCATGGGGCTGTGTTGACCCGTTTGACGCAACCCAAACCTGCTGCGGCGCTCGAGGCGTTCCGGGTGCGGGTGGTGCTGTGGTTGCTGCTGATTGGCTCGGTTGCCTGCACCGTCCCGTGGGCGATTGGCGTGCGGGCCGGTGACATGGATGCCATTGACCTGTACGGTTTGCCAGTCTTGACCTTCGGATTCCTGGGTTCTGCGCTGTGGTTGCTCGGGCATCCCAAGTCGGTTCGGGCGGTGCAGACGTTCGTGTTGTTGTTGCTCGCCACGTACAGCATGAGCGAGTTTGTGCTTTTGTCATTGCCGACGATTCAGCAAACGAATGCGGGCGGTGCAGGCCTGCCGTGGTTCACGGTGGTCATCACCCTGTTCTTCTTTAACCATTCTGAGCGCACCGCGATTTGGCTCGGGCTTGGTTACATGGGCTTGCACCTGCTTGCCAGCACGGTGTTCTTCTGGACGACCCTGACGTACTTGCAGTTCAATGTCTTGCTGCAATTTTTTCTGGCGAACAGCATTTCGCTCGGGATGCTGTGGTTGATGTCGCAGTTTCGGCATTCGTACCAGGCGTTGTACAAGATTGCGCACACGGATGCGCTGACGGGCATCATGAATCGACGTTCGATGCAGACGCAACTCGAGCTTCAGTATTCGCACGAACGCAGCTTCGGTGTCTTGATGATCGACATTGACCATTTCAAACGCATCAATGACACGCATGGTCACGCGATTGGCGATCAGGTCTTGCGCGAGTTGGCGTTGCTGCTTGAGGGACAGACGCGCACGCAGGAGATCGTGTCGCGTTGGGGTGGCGAGGAATTCATGGTGCTTTCCAGCGGTCAGAGCCGTGATGGGTGCGAGCAGATTGCGCATCGTTTGCTCGAGGCGGTCCGTGCGACCCGCTTGGTGGGGTTGAGGGTCACGATCAGCATCGGTGTGGCCTGGTGCGAGGAATCTGAAACGCTTGAGTCGGTCGTGGCACGGGCGGACAGCGCGTTGTACGCCGCGAAGGACAATGGTCGCAACCGGGTTGAGTTTGATGCAGTCAAAGCCTCGAGAACGCCGACGCAGGAGTTGCCTGAACTCTCGCACGACTGATCGCTCGAAGCCGAATGTTTTCTCCCTCGGGCAATTCGTGTCATTTCTGCACTCAAACCATTTGTGTTGGTGTTTGTAAGCTGAGGTGGGAATCCTGGGTGTGTGTTGCCGCGTAGACTCTGCTTCACATGGACCCCCTCGAGTTGTTGCGCCAAAACTTGCTTTCACCAGTCGTGCTGGCCTTTGTGTTGGGCGTGGTGGCGGTGCTGGTGCGCAGCGACCTGCGTTTGCCAGCAGATTTGTACACGGTGCTGGCGGTGTATTTGCTGTTTGCCATCGGCTTGAAAGGCGGTGCGGCCTTGTCGGTCACGCCATTCTCGAGCCTGTGGGCTCCGGCGTTGGCGACGCTTGTGTTGGGTGTAGTGATTCCATTGTTCGCGTATGCGATTTTGCGACGACTTGGACGGTTTTCGGTGGTCGATGCCGCTGCGATTGCTGCACATTACGGTTCGGTTTCGGCGGTGACGTTCACGGCGGCAATGTCGGCGCTGCAAAGCGTTGGCGTTGAAGGGTTCATGCCCGCCTTGGTCGCCATTCTGGAAGTGCCAGCAATTTTGATTGCGCTCGGTTTGGCCCGCTCGAGCCTATCCAGTTCAGGCTCGGCCAGCGGCGGTGGTTCAATGGCCGAAATCTGGCGCGAGTTGCTGGTGGGTCGCAGCTTGTTCGTCTTGATTGGTGGCGTGATGATCGGGTTGCTGTCCGGGCAGCGCGGGTTGGCGGAAGTTTCGGCATTTTTTGTCGAACCGTTCAAGGGCGCGTTGGTGTTGTTCATGCTCGAGATGGGCATGGTTGCGGCGGCCCGGTTGCGTGATTTGCGCAAGGCCGGGTTTTTCCTGGTGGTGTTCGGGATTGTGATGCCGCTGGTTCAGGGCGCGTTGGGTGTGGCTTTGGGCACGCTGGCGGGCCTGTCGGTCGGTGGCGCGTCGGTGCTCGGTGTGATGGCGGCGAGCGCGTCTTACATTGCCGCACCAGCGGCGGTTCGCATCGCCCTGCCGCAGGCGAACCCAGCGTTTTACTTGGGCAGCGCCTTGGGCGTGACCTTTCCGTTCAACCTCAGCGTTGGCATTCCGTACTGTTTTGCCCTGGCCAATTGGATGGGCGCGAAATGAACACTGTGACCTTGAAGCGCGTGACCATCATTGCGGAAGCCTTGCTCGAGGCGCGGTTGCTGGCAGACCTGGAACGATTGGGTGCGAAAGGTTTCACCATCGTCGAGGCCCGAGGCCGAGGTTCGCGTGGCGTGCGGGCCAGCGAGTGGGAGGGACAGAATTTGAAACTCGAGACGATTGTCAGCCCGGAAGTGGCGGATCGGATCATGATGCGCATGGTCGAGGCGTACTTCCCAAATTACGCGGTGATCGCGTACCTCGAGAACGTTGAGGTTGTTCGCGGCGAGAAGTACGTTTGATTTGAGCCGATCAGGTTCGCCAGTTTATTGTTTTGCTTTGCGTGACCAGGTTGGTGTTTGAAAATCTGGTTCGAGCTTTCGAGCCAGTGCGATGAAGGCCCGCGCCAGCCGTTTTCGCCAGTTGCGCTGCGTGTGTGCTTCGAGTTTGGAATGGGCGCGGTCTTCGTGCATTTGGTTGGTGGTTTCAAACAATTGTTTTGTGGCCTCGATGATCATGAATTGTTCAAGGGGTTGCATCTGATTCTCCCAGTCAAAAATAAATCCGCACGGTGCGCTCAAGAGCGGCACCCTACACGGTGTTTCAGCGATGCTCGAGGGTTTCGGTATCGAGGGGTGAACGGTTTTGTCAGCGTTTCAAACGTTTGAGCGCGGTTTCAAAATCGATCTCGCCGGTCTCAAGTTTGGAGAGCACATCCTCGGATTCGGGTGCGGGTTCAGGCTCGAGATGAGCACCGTCTCCCGTTCCGCCGAGCGCTTCAACAATCGCATCCAGGCGTGATCTGGCGGTGTTGTACGCCACGCCGAGTTCGCTGGCCATTTTTTGCACGTTGCCGCGATAACGCAGGAACAGCCCGACAAACTCGAGTTGATCGTGTGAAAGTTTCGCCAACCAGCCGAGCGAGAATTCACCTTCGAGCACCAGTCCTCGGGCACGGTTCTCGAGTCGGGTAACGGTCAGTTCTTCGCCGGTGATGGGATCGCGGGTGATCAGTGGGTAACGGCTGATTGAGGTTGTGACGATGCGGCGTTTCATGCGTGCTCGGAGTCCACCCGGATGTGATGCACGGTTTCGCGCTCGAGTTCGGCATCCAATTCGGCCTCGAGCCGGTCTTGTGCGTCAATCTCCAGGCTCTCAAGTTCGTCGCTGACTTCCTCGATGATTTCTTCGAGTTTTTCACGTTCCCGGTCGGTTTTGACTTGCGAGAGTTTGGTTTGGGCTTTCTCGAGTTTCGCCTGAAGTTTTTCGCGCCGCGCATTCTCGTGCGGTTCGTGACGTGCCCATTGGCTGGGTGGTAAGTTGAAATCAATCATCTGTGTTTCGATCATTTCGCGCACGAATTTTGCCGAGACGCCAAATTTCCCAAGTTCGATGATCCGTTCAAAGTTCAGTTCGCCCAGGTCAAATTCTTCGCCCAGCTGCCGCATTTCGAGCACGAATTTCGGACTGATGCCGAATTTCCCCAGTTCGATCACGTCTTCAAAACTCAGGTCTGTCAGGCCCGTCTCGGCGATTTGACGAATGAACCTTGGGCTGACCCCAAATTTACCCAGTTCGATCATTTGCTCAAAGTTGTACTTGCCGTTGCTGGTGCCGCGCGAGATGCGAACCTCAACTCGAGGTTTGTGTTCCGGCTCGGGTGGGCTGCTCTCGAATGGACTGGTTCGTGCCGGTGTGTTCGGTTGGGCATTCCCGAGCGCTTCGAGCAGTTCGTCCGCCTGTTCGATGCTGATTTTGCCATCTTTGACCATTTCGAGGATTCTGGCACGTCCGGTTTTCATCTTGATCCTTTCGTCTGGCTGATGATTTTTGTCGGATCACCTGATGAAGTTTTTCAGGAGATTGAACAGATATTGCCAGATTAAATGATAAATGTCAATAATACACTGGTCAGATTCATCATGGGCTTGCGAAAATCTGCCAGCCCGTTTGAAAAACTCGAGCAGGTCCAGAAGCTCACTTCCAACAAAGTGATTGCAGCATCGGCATCAACCCGGAGCGTGTAAACCAGCCTTGACGACCTTGCCTTGAACAATCACCGCTCACGCCAAGTCAACAGGCTCAAGGTCCAGACAATCCCGGCGCAAAAACCGGATCAACTGGCGGCACTTGATTCCGTGATGGGCCAAGCATTGATGGATTCAGCGTCAGTGCCGCTCAATTCGTTTTCGGCAACTTCACAAAATACCCTACGGCCTGCACGAACGCATCCAAATCCTCAAGCCACGGGTAATGTCCACAGTCCTCGAGTTCGGCAAGTTGAGCACCACCCAAATCCACCAGCCAATCGGATTGCGCCGGATACGCGGTTGGGTCGAGCATTCCGGCAATCACCGCGATCGGTCTCGAGACATCGGCCAGAAATGGCGCGTACTCGAATTCCCACAGACCGTTCGTGACCAGGCCATCTTGCAGTTCGCCCCCGGCCAGCAGTGCGGATTCGGAATCGGAAAACTCAAGGCGCAACCGTCCGTTCGCGTTCGGGAAATGCAACCTCGAGAGGAGGTCACGGGAATTGAGCATGGCGAAGGCCCGTTCGACTCGGGTTTCTGGATCGTGCGGAATGCTGGTCAAGGGTTGCCCGGTGATTTCGCTGGCCTTCTCGAGCAGCGTTTGTGAGAGTTCCGGGAAGTTTATCCACGGATTCACCAGCAGCGTGAAGTTCACGTGCTGCGGGAAACGTCTCGCATACTCGAGCGCGATCACTGCACCAAACCCATGTCCGAACGGAATGAATTTTTCGATTCCCAGGAAGGCACGAATGGCTTCAACGTCATCGGTCAGGGCATCAATCGTGAAGTAGCTCAGGTCGCCGTTGTTGGGCAACCTGCCGCTGCGTCCACCGCCGCGTTGGTCCAGGTAAATCACGCGGTAGCGGGCCAGCGATTCGCCCACAATGTCGCGGAACGAGTACGAGTTGTAACCTGGTCCGCCATGCAGGTAGAGCAGCACTGGCGCATTCTCAGGGCCGGTGTCCTCGAAGTACAGTTCGACTTCATTCAGTTCTTCGATATGCACTTCTTCGCGGAATTCAGTTTGGTAGTCGTCGTTCATCCTCAGCATCGTACCTTGACCACCATATGGGGCTCACTGCAATGCACAGTACGCCCCGTTCTATTCGCTCGAGTTAGAATCCCGCCATGAACATTGATGCCGCCGTGCTCGAATCGCTCGCCAGCGCCCCGGATCGCCTCGAGAAAGTCGTGCTCGAACTCGAGAAGGCTGGCAAGCTCAACCATCCACGCGAGGAGGGCAAGTGGATGCCAATGCAGATCCTCTCGCACCTGGCCGATCTCGAGTCCCTGTTCATGATTCGCCTGTATCAGCATTTGTTGTTCGACAAACCAAACCTGATGATGTTGCCGCAGGACCAACTCGTGCAGGTCACGCACGCGCCATCTCGAGACATTCGTTTGGCGTTGAATTCGTATCGGGCGCAACGCTTGCGCAACCTCGAGTTTATTCGCGGACTCGTGCCGGAGGAATTGAAGCGCCTGTCATTGCATCCGGTGCGTGGTGATCGCACCTTGGGCGAATGGATCGGAATTCTGACTTGGCACGATGGGAACCACATCAAGCAACTCGAGGCGAGCCTGTGAGGAACGAACGGTTTGAGGTGATGCTGTGAGGCAAGTCAAGCTCGGTGCAACTCGAGATTTTGCGGATGCTTCAAAAGTCGTGAATGTCGAAGGTCGGGCGATCATCGTCGCCAAGCTCGAGAAAGGTTGGGGGGCGGTTCTGAACCGTTGTCCGCACCTGTCCTTGCCGCTCGCGGCTGGCAAGATCGCAACGGACAATGGACGCACGACCATCACCTGTCCGTTTCACATGTCCAAATTTGACCTTGAGACGGGCGCAAACCTCGATTGGACGGTCGGTTTCGCGGGCGTGCAGGCCCCTGGTTGGTCGCGGCGTTTGATCGCGCTGGGCAAGGCTCCGCAGCCGGTGCAATCGTTCCGGGTGCTTGAGCAAAGTGGGGATTTGCTGCTCGAGTTGCCGTAACGCCCCGCTGTTCTCGAGCCTGTGATGCGGCTTGCACACAATGCTTTGGTTTTCTACAGGTTTTTTATCGATGGCAAACTGCAACCTTCATACTCGAGGGTTGTGGCTCAAAAGCCGCGATTCAGGGTACTCGAGCACTTTTCGAGACGATGGGTTTGTGTTACAGTCTCGCCAGGCTAATCAGTTGAGTTTGTAGTTTGCACCATTCGGTTTGGGGTTTTTGTGCTTTGGAAAGCAT
>JANOWZ010000484.1:0-5747 GCA_031418155.1 Deinococcales bacterium | reverse complement strand
CTGACGGGCCACAACGTTGATTGGCTCGGCGCGATGCGGGCACTCGAGGAAAAAGATGTGATTATTTCGGGCAAGCGGGCTTTCGTTGTCGGCGCTGGAGGTGCGGCTCGAGCGGTGGCGTTCGGCTTGAAACGTCTTGGCGCAAGCGTCAGTATTTTCAATCGCACACCAGAAAAGGCTCGAGCTTTGGCTGAAAGTTTGGGCGTGAATTTTGGCGGCGATCTTGCGGCGATCTCGAGTGAGTACGACATTTTGGTTCACACGACTTCGGCGGGCTATATCTCGCAACCAGGCATTTGCATCATTCCCACATCCATCCTCGAGCCTGGAAAAGTCGTGATGGATGTGGTGGCTGAACCGTTGCCCTCACCAATTCAAAGGCTCGCTGAGGCCGCCGGTTGCCTGACGATTCCCGGTTATCGAATGCGCTTGCATCAAGCCGCAGCGCAATTTGAAATGTACACCGGGCAAACTCCACCGCTCGAGGTCATGGAACGGGTCTTGCTCGAGGCGATGGGCTTAAAACCGGTCTGATTTGGCTTGGTATGCTTTGCTTCATGACCATTTCTGATGCTGATTTTGCTCGCGCTCAGGCCCAACTTTTTGAGTGGCTTTCGATTCCCAGCGTCTCGGCGGATTCCGCGTTCAATGCCGAAACGCGACGGGCTGCGGTGTGGTTGCAAGATCACTTGAACAAGATCGGTTTGAAAGCCGAGTTGTGCGAAACACCGGGTCATCCGGTCGTCTATGCCGAATGGCTCGAGGCTGGCAAGGACGCACCAACCGTCTTGCTGTACGGTCATTACGATGTGCAACCGGCGGACCCACTTGAGGAATGGAACACCAAGCCGTTCGAGCCAACCGTTCGTGATGGGTACGTGTACGCCCGTGGCTCGAGCGATGACAAAGGTCAGGTTTTTGCGCACGTGGTGGCGCTCGAGCATGCGCTGAAGGCTGGGTCATTGCAGGTCAATGTCAAGCTGTTGATCGAGGGCGAGGAAGAGTGCGGCAGCGCCAACTTGGACGAGTTCATCATCGGCAATCTCGAGCGTTTGGCCTGCGATGTGGTCATGATTTCGGACGGTGCGATGTTTGCGCCCGGTGTGCCGACACTGACGACCGGTTTGCGTGGGCTGGCGTACCTCGAGGTCCACGTGCAGGGTGCGAAGTCCGATTTGCATTCGGGCGGGTATGGCGGTGCGGTGGCGAATCCGTTGAATGCGCTGGCGATCATGATTGGCAAACTGAAAAATGAAAATGGCCGGATTCTCGTGCCGGGTGTCTACGACAAGGTTCGCGCCATTTCAGAGGCGGAACTCGAGGGTTGGCGGCAATTGCCATTCAATGAATCGGATCTGGCCTCGAGCGTCGGTGTAACCGGTGTCGGTGCGTCACAGGCGGGTGGTGAGGCCGGGTTCAGCGTGCTCGAGCGCTTGTGGTCACGGCCCACGTTGGATGTCAACGGCATTTGGGGCGGTTATCAGGGAGAGGGCAGCAAAACGGTTTTGCCCGCCAAAGCTGGTGCGAAGATTTCCTTGCGCCTCGTGCCGGATCAAGACCCGGACGAGATCGCCGCCCTTGTCGAAAAGTACCTGCAAGAGATCAAACCTGCCGGTGTGACGCTCGAGGTCAAGGCGTTGCATCATGGTCAGCCTGTGGCTTTGGACACCTCGAGCGCGGCGGCGAGGGCGGCATTGCGGGCGCTCGAACGGGCGTATCCGGGCAAGAAGGTGTCGTTTGTGCGTGGTGGCGGCACGATTCCAGTGGTTGCAACCATGCGCGAACGGCTGGGCGCTCCGGTGCTGCTGGTGGATATGGGGCTACCAGACGATGGGCTACATGGACCAAACGAACGCTTTTTGCTCGAGTGTTTCCGCAAGGGCATCGAGGTTGCGGCATTTGCACTGGCTGAACTTGAGAGCATCAACGAAAGTTGAACCCCGTTCAGTCCGCATTAGTTTAGACTTGCGTCAAACATGAACGCCTAAACCCAGGCCGACAATTGTGACCTGTTCCAGGTTTCTCAAGCCCTCGAGAATGGCTTGCTGGTCTCGCTTTTCTCCGGGTCTTGATCTGCGACCCATCTTGAATTTGGACCTGCACCCTCGAAAAAAGACCGGGGTGCACACGTCAGAACCTGGGATGGTCCCATTGCGAAACGCACGCCCCAAGCCTTAACCTTGTCTATCCCGACGTTGCTTTAAGCGGGTGAAGGATTGGGTTTTGAGCGGACGGATCAGACTTCGCCCGCAGACGGATGGAGGTTTTGCATGAACGGATTCTGGTGGTTGTGTCCGTTACTCCTCGGCGCGTTGCTGGGTTGGTTGGCGCATTGGCTGCTCGACTGGATGTTCACGAACCAGTGGCGCACGAACGTCAAAGCGAACCAGGCGACAATGACGGAGCAAATTCAGGGTTTGACCGGTGATCTCGGCACGGCCCGATCAAGGTTGGATGAACGCAACGTCGCCTTTGCCAGCCTCGAGCGCGAAACCGTGGACCTCCGGGCCAGGGCAGGTATGGTCTCAGGACTCGAAACGGAAATTGGGACGCTCAAGGGTCGGGTTGGGGAACTCGAGCCGTTGCAGGGTAAGCTTTCACTGCTCGAAGGTGAACTGAACACTTGGCGCGGCAAACACGACATCGCCCAGGGTTTCGAGGCCAAATACACCTCGAGCCAATCCGAACTCGAGGGTCTGCGTACCCGCATCGGTGAGCTCGAACCACTTGAGGCCAAGGTCTCTGGGCTCGAGAAGGACCTGGGTGCAGCCAAGAGCGAGGTCGAATCGATCCGTGCCAGCAGCAAAAAAGAACTGAACGATTGGAGCCTGAAATTCTCAGATGCCGAGGGAGCGCAACTCAAACTCAAGGAATCGCTCGATCACAGCGTACGCGAGATCGGTGATGTCCGCCGCGAACTGGATGCCGCGCACAATGACTTGGCTGATGTCCGAGTGGTCCTCGATGGTGTCGCCGCCGAACGCGAAAAGTACAAGGGGCTCGATGGCGACCTCGAGCATTCACGCTCACGGCTTTCCGATCTTGAACGCGAATTGCAGGAAGCTCGAGCCAGCGTTTCGGCTCGGGATTCCGAACTCGATGGTCTGCGCAAGCAACTGGCTGATCGTGGCCAGAACCACGTGAACGAGATTCAAGCCTTGCGCTCAAACATCAACGAATTGCAACCATTGCGGGCGCAACTCGAGGTTGCTCACAACGATCACCGCGAATCGACCGCGAAACTCGAGGCTCGCATTCGAGAACTTGAGGGCCAAACGGGTATCATTCCAAACTTGCGATCCGAGGCGGGCAAGGTTGCTGGGCTCGAGACCCGAAATGCCGAATTGCAGGCCGAAATCGAACGGACTCGCAGCGAAAAACGCGACGACCTGACCAAGATCAGCGGCATCGGCGCGGTTTTCGCCAAACGTCTGAACGAATCTGGCATTCACACCTTCCAGCAGTTGCACGACACGAACGATGCGCACATCCTCGAGATCATCAAACCCGAGGATTGGCAGAAAATCGAGCCAGGGGAATGGCGAGAAGATGCAGGCATCTTCGCCGCCGGAGGCACGCCAGCCAAACGCGCCAAGGCTGCCGAACGCCTCGCCAGGATCAATGGCATCGGTGATGTCTACGAACGCAAACTGAACGAGGCGGGCATTCACACCTTTGCAGAATTGGCCGCGACCAGTTCCGCCCGTGCCGCCGAAATCACCGGCTCGAGCGAAACCGAATCGCAACTCTGGATCACCGAGGCCGATGCGCTGGCACACGGCAAACGGGCCGGACGTGAACGTGAACGCCTGGTGCGTGGCAAACTCTCGAGCGCCGAAGAAGAACTCGAGAAGCTGCGGGCAGAATTGGCCCGCCGTCCCGCCGGGGCTCGCCGCGATCTGTTCGAGGATTTGCCGGTGATCGGTGAGGCGTACCAACGCCGACTGTACGGCGCGGGCATTTTCACCTTTGAAGAGTTGGCAGCCCTGACACCAGCCCGATTGCACGAGATTGTTGGTGTTGACGGACTGGATTACGAATTGGTCATCCGAGAGGCTGGCAAAGCCGCCCGTGGCGAATCCTTCGGTGAGGGGGGCGCGAGCCGCCGTCGCCATCAACGCGATTCACTCGAGCGAATCAACGGAATTGGCGTGATGTATCAGCGCAAGCTCTTCGCCGCCGGAATTGACACCTTCGAGGATTTGATCGCCGCTGGACCTGACAAGCTCTACGAAGTGCTCGAGGCGGACCTCGAATATGGACCTTGGATCACGGAAGCGCAAGGCTATGCCAGCAATGAAGGCCAATACCGCGATCACCTCGAGAAGGTCGATGGGATCGGGCAGGTCTACCAGAGCCGGTTGTTCGAGGCGGGCGTGTTCACCTTTGAAAATGTGGCCGCGCAATCCGATGACCGCATCCGCGAGATCGTGCAGCCAGGAGAGCGTGAGGTTGAGGTCGACAAATGGAAACTCGAGGCGCTAGAACTTGCCAAGACCTCACCGAAAAACCTTGAGGATTGACGTGAGCGATAAGATGATTCGCGTGAACCCCTCGAGCCCAAAGACGATGATGGAGGACCGAACATGACTGCTCCCGCACGAAACGATGATCCTTACAAAAGCCTTGGCCTGTGGCGATGGTTGATCGCCCTGGCGCTCCTGATCGCCTGGTTGTTGTGCATGTTCTTCGGTGTGGGCAAATTGGCTGCGACAGCGACCGCCCCGGCGATGATGACCGAGGGTGCAGGCTTCGCCAACTTCCTGACCCCGAACGACAACGAAGTGCTCGACGCGCAATCCTACGTGCTTGAGGGAACCGGAACCCCAGGTGACACGCTCGAGGTTTGGCAGTCCACGCCTGAGAATCCAGCCGGACAGTTCGACACTGTGACGGTTGCTCAGAATGGCCAATGGTCTTCCGTCGTGACCGGCGCTAAAGCAGGTACAGCCCCAGGCACATACACCTACGAACTGCGCAAACCCGGCTCGAGCGATGCGCTGGTCAAACGTACCGTGGTCGTTAAGGCGGGCCAAACGCTGGCGAGCAACGCCAAATGCCCTTGTAAGTTGCGGATCTTCACCAACCGCAAGCAGAACATTCCCGCGAGCACGATTACGCTTCTCAAAGATGGTCAGGCCGTCGATACTGGATCAATCGATAAGCTTTTCGCTGACCTGATCGAAGGTGATTACACGTATACCGTGGGCGCCCCAGGATTTGAGGACTTCACCTTGGGTAAGGCTCAACTGCCACGCAATAAAAACTTTGAGGTGTACCTCAAGCCAAACCCTAAGTAAGGCGGGATACAGTCAATCCATCTCGAGGTGGGCTTCGGCTTGCCTCGAGGTTTTCCATTCCGCCAACTTGAAATCGAATGACCTGGCGAGAAATTCAGGTGAACCTCACAGATTGATATCACCCACAGAACATGATAGTTTTGTTGGGCTTGGGTCGATTGGTTTGGGCCAATTTATTTGGGGCTGTGGCGCAGTTGGGAGCGCGTCTGAATCGCACTCAGAAGGTCAGGGGTTCGAATCCCCTCAGCTCCACCAAACGTTAAAACATGATGGGACACAGGGATTTTTGCTGTGTCCCATCATGAATTGGTCGTGATTTGTTCTCAAGGCGTGTGGAATTTTCGGCACAAAAAATCGCTCCCAAGTGCTGGGAGCGACTGGACACGAGTTTGAATTCAGATGGCTTGGACGTTTGCGGCCTGTGGGCCTTTGCCGTTCTTGCCCGCT
>JANOWZ010000483.1:0-8057 GCA_031418155.1 Deinococcales bacterium | reverse complement strand
CAAGGGCAACAAGATTCCCTCGAACACCCGCTTTACGGCCATGCCGGTCGGTAATTCCAACGATTTGATTCCTGGCGATGCGATCACGATGGTCGGCTATCCCGGCATTTCCGGTTCGACCATCACCTTCACGCAGGGCCTAATGAGCGGCTGGCTCGGCGAGGATTTCGAGTCTGGCGGCAAGAACTGGATCAAAACCGATGGCAAGATCTCGCATGGCAATTCGGGCGGTGCGGCATTTAACGAACGTGGCGAACTGATCGGCGTGCCGACCGCCGGACGCACCCAAGTCAGCGGTAACGAACGCGAAGAGCAGGCATACGTGCGTCCAATTGGTCTGGCCTGGTCCACCCTTGGTCCGAACGTGCCAGATATTGTGCGTGCGCCAAACGGTGGCGGCGGTGGCTCGAGCGACACGGGTGGCAACACTGGCGGCAACACGGGCAGTGGCGGAAATACCAACACCGGCGGGAACACAGGTGGAACCCAAACCAGCAACCTGACCTGGCCGCCCAAAGTCACGCCCGGACAAATCTGGACGGTGCAAATCGATGGCCTGCCCACCTGGAAAGCCACCTTTGAAAAACTCGATCAGGATGGCGATCCGACCGGTTCTGCCACGCAAGGCAGCAAGCAATACGTGATTTTCTCGCTGTCCCTGAACAGCGGCGGGTATCGCTTTCAGATGGCGGACAACACCGGATCGTACTTTTGTGATTTCTCAAATTCTTCGAGCGTCAACGGTCAGCGTTTGGTGCAGGGCAAAGCGTTCCGCTCTGCCAAAGGCAGCAATGAATTGCAAGACCTGAACAAGTCCTGCACCGCCACACTCGCAGCGGACGGCTCAAACGTCACTGGCGGAAGTAGTGGCGGCAACACAGGCGGCAATCAGGCGCAGGGGACATTGACTTGGCCGCCCAAGGTTGTGTCAGGCCAAGTCTGGAGTGTGCAAATCGATGGCCTGCCCGCCTGGAAATTAAACTTTGCAGGCATCGACTTGGACGGCTACCCGACCGGTTCAGCCACGCAGGGCAGCAAAAAATTTGCAGCCTACGCCGTTCAATACAAAGATGGCTGGTTCGGATTTCAGATGATTGATGCCACAGGAACCTACTCGTGTGATTTTGAGGATGCCTCGAGTGTTGACGGTTCGCGTTTGCTTAAAGGGAGTGCCTTCTACCGTGAAAAAGGCGCAGAGAAATCGCAAGACTTGAAGAAATCCTGCACTGCCACTTTGGGCAATGGCAACGCTTCGGGGCAGCCCGGATTGGGCAATCTCGAGGCAAGATTCAATGCCTTTCAGACCTTGGATCAGATCATCGCCCGCGTTCGTTGAGTTGAGAATTGGCGTGACCCTCGGGTGCTTTCGGGCGCTCGAGGATTTTAGTTGCAATCTGGACGGGGGAGACTTGACAAGATGAGAGACATAGGATCACAATGCTACTATCTCGAGAACCGTGGACCTCATGAATCCACATCAGAAGAATTCATACCGACCCGTGAAGTTCAAGCTTCACCGCAACCACAGGAGCACACATGGACGCGAACCTCCTAAAAGGCAACCTCGACCTGATCCTCCTCGCCACGCTCGAATTTGACAGCAAATACGGCCTCGAGATCACCAAAGAAGTCCAAGACCGCACCGACGGTTACTTCCAATTCAAAGAGGGAACCCTGTATCCGGCCCTGCATCGGCTCGAGAAACAAGGCTTTATTCACGGCGAATTTCAATACCTGCCACGCGGCGGTAGCCCGGTCAAATACTACAAACTCACCGACGCGGGGCAAAAAGAATTGACTGCGAGACGCAAAACATTCAACGCCTTCACCAAAGCCGTGCAGAACATTTTGGGGAGCGAATCATGAACCTCGAGACGTACTTGAAACAAGCCACACGCGGCATCTGGGGTAAACGCAGAACCGATGCGATCCTCGAATTGCGCGGCAACATTGAAGCCAGAATTTGGACGCTTGAACACCAAGGAAAAACACAAGCAGAAGCCCTCGAGATTGCACTGCAAGAACTCGGCGATGCTCGAGCCGTCAATGCAGGAATGACACAGGTGCATACGATGCCAAACGTAACCCGAAACATTTTGCTCGCAGGACTGATCTCGAGTGTGGCTGCCGTGGGATGGACCTCGAGCACCGCGCAGATTCAGACGGTTACACCAAGCGTTCAAAATATTTGCTGCCAGATGCTTCCTACAATCCAACAACCACAGTTTATGCGCCTGAACGATCTCAAATTACAACTCGAGCAGGCGGGCGTGACAGTGAGAGAAAGTATGCAAGCACCCGTCAGAGGAACCACACCAACGTTCGGAGACTGGCTTTACGTGGATCCCCTAGAAACCCGCACCTTGGATTTGCACTTTCCAGAAATGATGGATGGTGAAACGGTTCGTGTCCAAGCCTTATCTGGATTGAGCGTCACTGCTGATGGGCAGAATCCAAAATTTGTTGCGCAAGAAGATGTGTTTATTGCCCCAGAATCACTGGTTGACCAACTGCGCAATGCAAAACTGCCAATGACGCTCGAAGGTTGGCACAATCCAACATTGCGAATTGGACAGACTGCCTTAATGATCGGCACGCAAAAGCAACCTATCACAGTGGCAAATTGGTACTCGAACATTGTGACCGAAAGTGTTCACAATGATGTATCAAACGATGTCACCTTCACATGGAACCAAAACATTCCTGGCGTTACAACGTTGGGCAAACATGTTTATTCAATGCGGGTCAATGACCGCCCTGGAACGGTATACGGCCTGTTCATGTCCGAAACCAATCCCAATCAGTACATCAGCACAGGTCCAAAAAAGTCAGCACCTTTGACTTGGGTCGGCTATACCCTGGCCCGAGTGAATGATTCTGGAGTGCTGCAATTTGTGGATGGTTCCGCAAAAGTGATCGAGTTCGTCAAATCATTCAAAGGCATTACCGACGATCTCGAGTTTCTGAAAGCCAACAAGTTTGCTGCGGATCGTTTAAATGCACTTGGTTACGGCTCGGCAAAACGTCCAGCCAAAGCAATGTTGGTTCGTCTGACTGGTCGGTTGGATGCCAACACAACTGAAATTGTTATGCCAGCCAAACCACGTCTGATGGGATTGCTTCGATAACTCGAGTGTCGGCGACCATTGCAAAATGAATCTGATCTCGAGCGTGCCGTATGCTTTGTTCATGCGTGAATTGTTGTTGCAACGCCTCAACGAGATTGGGCATTCACTCGAGCAATCCAGTAAAGCCTTGGCGTTGATCGGACTGGGTTCGGTTGGTCTCGAGCTTGAGCGGTTGGACGACCATTCGGACCTGGATTTTTTTGCGATTGTTGCTGATGGTCACAAAGCGTTTTTTCTTGAGGATTTGTCTTGGCTCGCCAAGCTCGCACCGATCACTTACGCGGTTCGCAACACGGCGGATGGGTTCAAGTTGCTTTTTGAAGATGGCATCTTTTGCGAATTCGCCGTGTTTGAACTGTATGAACTCTCGGGCATTCCATTTGTTGCCGGACGAATCGTTTGGAAAGCGGCGCACATTCCAGATTTGATTGCTGTTCCGTCACGCCATCCGAGCCCTGCGGAATTCAACCTCGAGTGGAATTTGGGCGAGGCGCTAACGAACATTTACATCGGTTTGAAACGCTTGGCCCGAGGTGAAACACTGAGCGCGGCGAAGTTTGTGCAGCAGTATGCGCTCGACCGGATTTTGGAATTGGCCGAACACCTCGAGCCAGCGACGGATGCTTTGCGTGATCCGTTCAGCCGTGAACGCCGCCTCGAGCAACGGCTTCCCGCGTTCTCGAGTCACCTCAAAGATTTTGCGCAAGGCTATGGGCATACCGCCGAATCCGCGTTGGCGATGCTGTCCTGGCTCGAGGCGAATTTCAGCATCAATGCGGGCATGGCCCGAGCAATCCGTGATGTGGTTCAGGCGTTACCGGCAAAACGCTAAGCGTTTCGATGATCCGTTCGCTGTGCTCGAGTCTGCATGGCGGGTGCGTGGCGAGGTGGGTTTTGACTCCTGCTTCAATGTTTGACCTCTGACATCCTGATGTAGCCATTCAAGAATTGTGCGAGCAAACAATCCCTTTTTGGCCTTTGACCGTAGAATGCCGAATGCTTGATCAAAACTTGGTGGCTGAGGTGCTGCATACGGCTCGAGGTGGCGGGGCGCAATGGGCGGATTTGTTCATGGAGGACACCATCACCGGCGCGTTGCATCTGCTTGATGGTCGGGTCAAGGATGCGACCGGCGGCAACAATTACGGCGTGGGTGTGCGGGCCTTGTATGGCACGAAAGTCATTTACGCCTTCACGAACGATTGCTCGAGAGAAGGTTTGCTGACCGTGGCCGATGCGGTGGCCCGAGCCGAGGGCAATGCGGGCCTGACGGACCCGAGCGGTCGTGGTGGTTTGGATTTCCGGCGGGTGCACTTGCCGCGAATGTGGGAGGTGGTGCACACGCCTTCAACCACCTCAAAACGCGACAAACTCGAGTTGGCGCAACGCGCCGGGGCCGCCGCCGTGGGTGGAAAAATCAAAACGGTCGATGTGCGATTCCTGGACAGCCATCAACGCATCCTGGTGGCGAACACGGATGGTGATTGGTTCGAGGATGAACGGGTTTACTCGAGGTTGTTCGTCAGTGCCATCGCCGAGGATGGTGCGGATCGGGAGAGTGGTGTTTGCGCTCCGGGTTGGGCGCGTGGCCTCGAGTGTTTCGCCGGTGAGGTCCCTGAACAGATCGGTCGTGAGGCGGCACGGATTGCGAACGCAATGCTCGGTGCGGCGTTTGCCCCGGCTGGAATGCTGCCGGTGGTGATCGGCAACGCCTGGGGCGGCGTGATCTTCCATGAGGCGTGCGGTCACAGCCTCGAGACGACCGCGATTGAGAAGAACGCCAGTCAGTTCGTCGGCAAGATCGGGCAGCAGGTGGCCAATCCGCTGGTGACGGCGATTGACGATGGCACCATGCCCGGACTCTGGGGTTCATTGCACTGTGACGACGAGGCCACACCGGTTGCCAAAACCGTGCTGATCCAAGACGGCATCCTCGAGTCGTACATGGTGGATCGGGTTGGCGAACTGAAGACCGGGTTCGCCCGCACCGGTTCGGGTCGCCGTCAGGATTACACCTTCGCGCCGGCCTCAAGGATGCGCAATACATACATCGACAATGGTCAAAGCACGCCTGAGGAACTGATCAAAATCGTTTCGCACGGCTTGTATGCACGGTCGATGGGTGGCGGTTCGGTCACACCGGGGACGGGCGATTACAATTTTGCGGTCACGGAGGCGTACATGATTCGCAACGGTCAGATCGCCGAACCGGTTCGTGGCGCGAGCTTGGTCGGCAACGGGGCGCAGGATTTGATGAACATTGTCGGGGTGGCGAATGACCTCGAGATTGGGTCGGGTGGGATGTGTGGTTCGGTTTCGGGCAGCGTTCCGGCGGGTTTGGGTCAGCCGCATATCCTCGTTTCACAAATGACGGTTGGGGGTCGTGCATGAGCAGGCTCGAGGGGGACTTGTGCATGAGCACGCTCGAGGGGGACTTGTGCATGAGCACGCTCGAGGGGGACTTGCGCATGAGCACGCAATCTGGAGGTTGTGCATGAGTGACGATGCGAAGCAATTGACGCTCGAGGAGGCCAAAGCGTTTTTGCTCGAACTGGCGAAATCCCGTGAAACGCAACTCGAGGTTTTTGCGGAACGCGGCTCGAGCACCAGCATCAGTGCGCACAACGGTGAGGTCGATTCGTTCAACGTCTCCAACCGCATGGGTTTGGGGTTGCGGGTTTTGCACAATGGCGCGTGGGGTTATGCGCACACCGAGAACCTGTCACCAGCGGCGCTCGAACGGGCCTTGGCGATGGCGCTCGAGCACGCGGCGCTGGTCGCACCCGAAGAATTCGCGGTGCTTGGCGCGTGGCCGGAACCGCCTCACATCGGCGACCTGTTCGGCGAGGGGCTTTCCGGCGTGACGGTGGACCGCAAAGTGCAGGCCGCGATTGCGCTCGAGACCAGTGCACGCGAGGCCGATCCTCGGGTGGTGACGGTCGCGTACAGCGGTTATCAGGATGGCGAAACCGAGGTCATGGTCGCCAACACGAGCGGGTTGGACCGCTCGAGCAAACAGAATTTTGCGGCCCAATTCGCTTACCCGGTCGTGAGTGAGGCCGGTCAGAGCAAATCAAAATTCGCTTGGGATTTCTCTCGGGAATTTGAAACGCTCGATCCGCAACGCACGGCGCTCGAAAGCGTCCAGAAATCCTTGAACCTGCTCGGGGCAAAACCGGCGCAGAGTGGCACGTATCCGGTCGTGATCGAGAACGAATGCCTTGCGGAATTGCTGGGGACGTTCTCAAGTTTGTTCAATTCCAAAATGGTCCAGGAGGGCAAGTCGCCATTGGCGGGCAAGCTCGGGCAAACCATTGCGAGCGCCCACGTGACGCTTCGGGACGACGCGACACGCCCCGGTGGTCTGGCCTCGAGACCGTTCGATGCCGAAGGCTATCCGTCGCGCCCGATCACCCTGATCGAACAGGGGAAACTGGTGGCGTTTTTGCACAACAGCGAAACCGCCTCCCGAGCGGGCCAGGAATCGACCGGTCACGCCGGACGCTACGGCTATCAGACGACCTTGACGGTCGCACCGTCAAACATGTACCTCGAACCGGGTGGCGTGCCATTGGATGTGCTGCGATCAAAACTCGAGACCGGTATTTTCCTGACCGGCGTTTCCGGCACGCACGCCGGGGCGAACGTGTACACCGGGGAATTCAGCCTTGAGGCCGAAGGCTTCTGGATTGAAGCTGGCGAGGTCAAACATCCGCTCGAGGTGTTCACCGTCGCTGGCAACATGCTCGAATTGCTGTTGGGCATCGAGGCCGTCGCTGAGGATTTGAAGTTCGGACCGCCGTCCGGTTTGGGTTCGTTCGGTTGTCCGAGCGTGCTGGTCAAAGCCTTGGCGATTGGTGGCAAGTAGACCTTGAGCATACGGCCTTGAGCCTGTGTCATTCGCGTTCAGGGTTTTTTCGGAGCCCCGCCCGAGAACGGACTGCTCGAGGTCGCCTTTGGGTCAATGTTGACGGTTGGCGCGATTGGGCGCTCACGGTCCAGGAACGGTCCAGGATCAACCGCGGTGTCGTTCAATCGAACTTCGTAATGCAGGTGAGGTCCGGTCGAATTGCCGGTCGAACCGACCAAGCCAACCGTCTGTCCGAGCGCAATCTCGTCACCTTCGGCAACCTCGAGTTTTTCCAGGTGTCCGTACAGGGTTTTCAAGCCGTTCCCGTGGTCAATCACGACGTGCAGGCCGTAACCGACGTCGGACCAACCCCCCGCGATGACCTTGCCCGCGCCGGTCGCGGCGGCTGGTGTGCCCGAGTCAATCGCAATGTCCCAACCTGTGTGTCGCTCGAGTTTGCCGGTGCGAGGTCCGATGCGGAAGCCAAACGTGCTGGTGATCGCGCCCTGAACCGGCCAGCCGCTCGGAATTCGCGCCTCCTGGTCCGCCTGGGCCTCGAGTGCCGCGACCGCGACTTTGGCGCGGCGGTCCGTGTTGGAAAGTTGATCGAACAGGCTCGCCAGCAACTGGTCTGGTCCACCCGAAACGTTCGCCGCTTGACCGCTGCTCGAGGCGCGTTGCGCTTCCCCGCTGACCGCGCCGACCTGTTCGATGCGTGATTGCAACCGCGCCACTTTGCCTTGAATCTCACGGGTTTTCGCGGTGAACCGTTTGAATTTGGTTTTTTCGCGCTCGAGGCCACTGGCGACCCGAAAACGGTCCTGTTCAAGGGCCGAAATCCGCTTCATGCTGGCGTTCAATTGCACCTCGAGCGCCTGATTCTGCCGTGTCAGCAAGGTTTTTTCCCGCTCGAGCAGGGCAGTTTGTTCCTGCAATGCCGCCCGGTCTTTGGCGAGGCCCATGTACGTGGCAATCGCCAACAAGCCAAGCCCGACCACGCCGAGGCTCAATGTACCCACCAGAGCCAAGCGAAGGTTGCTTAAGCGAAACAGTTTTGGTTGTCCCCCGGCACGCACGAG
>JANOWZ010000482.1:0-1888 GCA_031418155.1 Deinococcales bacterium | reverse complement strand
TGCTCGGACGGGTCCGGGCCAGCGGCGAACCATTCGGCATTCCCTGCGTGCTCCCAGACAATCCACCGGATGCAACTCCCGGCAAGCAACTTGCGCAGGTCGGTACGCTCGCGCACCTGACGCACGTCTCATACAACGCGGACGGAACCGCCGAAATCCTGGTCGTCGGCGGCGACCGCTACCGCATCCAAGACATCGATCACGAAAAACACCCGTACATGGTCGCCAACGTCGCACTCGAACCGCTCGAGCCCTCGGACCCGCAATGGGTGCGGGCAATGGCCCAAGATGTGATCGAACGATTTTTACACAAGATCCAAGGACAACTGGGCGATGTCAGTAAGGAAGTGCCCGACGAACCGCTCTTAAAAGCCTCGTTCGTGGCTGCGAACCTGCGTCTGGGCGGTCCACAAGGCCAACGTGTGCTCGAGGCAAAAACCCTGCTCGAGCGGTTCGAGATTCTGGCCGAACTGTTGGGTACGGGAAAGCGTGTTTTAAACTGACCGGCGGTACAGGCGCACCCTGAATCGACCACGACAGACCTCAATAAAAGCTCGAGAATCCACAACCTGGGATTCTCGAGCTTGCCGTGTGCTGCGGTGCTTTGCGCTTACTGAAGGCCAACTTTGGTGGTTCCACCTTTGAGCGTGATCGTCAAGGTGCAGGTGGCCAAGCTAGGATCGCTGGTGGCACTCGCATCGAGCTTGACGGTCAAGGTGTTCTTACCGCCTGTGGTCAGAACACTACCATCGCCGGTCAGGACCAGAGGCAAGGTCAGAACGACATTGCTGACATCGTATCCGGTGGCAGTCTTGGTGGCCGTAAACGAACCGCTGACCTTGCCAGCCAAGCTTTTGGTGCTCGCATCGGTGACTTTGGCTGAAAGCTCTTTGATCGTGACCGCAATGCTGGTCGGTGAGTTCGCGCAGCCACTCAGGGCGACACTGGTGATCCCGAGGTCCTGAATAACTTTGGCAATCGTTGCTGGAATTTTCGAGCCGTCGATGTCATCAAATTCTTTGGTGACTTCCTTAACGGCGCTGACGGTCGCCACGGCCTGGGCTTTCAGGTTGGCGGCGCTGGCCGCAGCGGGGAAGGTCAGGGCCACACTCTGGTTGATCGGTAGGGCGTTCGTACCAACATCGATGTCGCCCAACAACGAGGCGCATCCGGCGAGCAGGCTGGCGGTCAGGGTGAGTACAACAATAGGTTTCTTCATAAGTCCTCCTCAAAGCGGTTGACCTCGAGTGTAGCCAAAACATTAACTTTGGGCTGGTTAAATCTGCATTGACTGTTCGCCACAGGCTTTCGATGTGCTTAATCTGGTTTTCATGGTGCGAAGGACACGATTATTAATCGGGAAATTTGAGTGCAGTTTCGGCTCGAGGTGCGACGTTCACCTGCCTGTTCCCAACTTGATACAATCTGCCGCTCGGGCTAGCCTGACTTGGTGAATGCAAACCGGAACGGTGCTCAGGCCCGAGATTTAACGCTCGAGATGACACGTCATGCAAGCGTCAGCAATTCCGACGGCGAGCACACCTTCCCGAACACACTGCGCGAGATGATCGCTCGAGAACCGTACTTTCAGACCCGTACCGATTTTGTTCGCGTCGAACCGATTGCGGGTGATCCGTTCGGGCGTTCCAACGTGCTTGCCCTGGTTCGCGGTTCGGGATCGCGTACCGTGGTTCTGACCGGTCACTTTGATGTGGTCAGTGCCGCCAATTACGGTCCGCTCGAGGAGTGGGCGTTCGAGCCCGAAATCTTGCGCGAAAAACTGATCGCCGACCTGCGCCAGAGCGCCCGCAGCCAATCCGAACACCTGGCGTTGACGGACCTCGAGTCTGGCGAGTTTTTGCCCGGACGCGGTTTGTTGGACATGAAA
>JANOWZ010000481.1:0-2399 GCA_031418155.1 Deinococcales bacterium | reverse complement strand
TCGTACAGGTGCGTTTCAGCCCCGACTCGCTTCTCGAGTTTTTCGAGCGTTAAGCCCATGCTTGAACCTGATCATTCTCGGCTCGAGTGGGTGCTGGTTGCGGTTGTTTCTGAATCACGAAAAAAGTTCCCTTCAAAACTGAAGTCATCCTCTGCGTTCGGTCACGCCAAGCACTTGTCATGCCACGCCTCGAGCCTTGATGGTTGTTGTGAACAGAAATTATCATAGCATGAACAAATGTTCAACCCCTATGCGTGAACTGGGTCCAAATGTGGAGTCAGCATGTATCCTTCGCAAATCACCCGGTACGAATCCAATTGCGTCTTGATCACGTCGTTTGAGTATCCAAGTTCTTCGGCCAGAATTGCGGCAACCCGTGGAGCGGCCTCGAGACTGGCAGCGGCATCCAACAACAGTGCCCGAGTACGCCTCGAAAGCACGTCCTCGACCGTGCGGGCCAACTCGAAACGGGCAGCGTAACGAACCTGTGCCTCGGTCAACGGCAACTTGGGCGTGAGCAACTTGTCCGCGCCAGGAAGCGCACGAACTGCGGGCGCATCCGTGCCGTACACCTGCCACGGCTCGCCCAACTGCTCGAGAGAATGGCCGTGCAATTTCAATTCTTCAGTTCTCGAGTTCGCTGGCGCGAGCTTGCCGACCTCAACCGCACGATTGACGACATCCGCGCCCATGTGCCTGTACGTGGTCCACTTTCCGCCCGTGATCGTGATCAAACCAGACTCGGAAATGCGAATCGCATGGTCTCGAGAGAGCGTCTTCGTGCCACCCGCACCTTCGGACTTCACCAGTGGCCGCAAGCCCGCGTAGGCCGCACGAACATCGGCTCGAGTCGGCGCTTTGTTGAGGTACTGCCCCGCCGTGCGTAGGATGAAATCGATCTCTTCTTCCAACGGTTTCGGCTCGAGACTGATGGTGTTCACCGGGCCATCGGTGGTTCCAAGAATCACCTTGTCATGCCACGGCACACCAAAGAGGACACGGCCATCGTCAGTTTTCGGAATCATCAACGCCTCGTCTCCGGGCAGGAATTCCTTATCGACAATCAAGTGCGCACCCTGCGACGGCGAGAGCATGATCGGGGCTTTCGGATCGTCCATCTGTCGCACGGCATCGACGAAGACACCCGTCGCATTGATCACGACTCGGGCTTTCAATTCAAAGGTTTCGCCCGTCTCGAGGTCTTTGGCTTGCACGCCAGAAATTTTTCCGTCCGATTTCAACATTCCCGTGACCGGCGCGTAATTCAGCGCCAAGCCGCCCAAATCCAAGAATGTTCTTACCAGCGTGACTGCCAACCTCGAGTCGTCAAATTGTGCATCGTAATAGAGCACGCCACCAGTCAGACCATCCTGCTTGATCGTCGGCAACATCTTGATGACTTCTGATTTCGAGAGTGGTTTCGAGGTCGCCAGGTTCAATTTGCCCGCGAGAAAATCGTAAACCTTCATGCCGATGCCATAGAACGGAACGGCCCACCACGAATAACTTGGGATCACGAAGCCAAGGGTTCGCACGAGATGCGGTGCATTGCGGCGCATCAGTCCACGTTCATGCAAGGCGTGACGCACGAGCGAAATGTTGCCCTGGGCCAGATAACGCACGCCACCGTGAACCAATTTTGTGGCTCGAGATGACGTGCCTTTGGCAAAATCGTAAGACTCGAGCAGCAAGACTTTGTAGCCGCGTTGCGCCGCATCGACCGCTGCGCCCAATCCGGTTGCGCCGCCGCCGATCACGATCACGTCCCAATCATTTTTTTCGCGCAAACGCTTTAAGAGTTCTTCTCGAGTCATGAACGGGCCTCCCAGAGAGCGCGATCAGAGTACAGGCGTTGGGTTGTGAACAGATGATGGAGTATATTGAACATACGTTCAAAAGTCTAGCAGAATTCTCAATCTCGCCAAAGGGATCTTCGCCACCTATTTAGGCTCGCTCCAAAAACCCAGATTTCACGTGACAAGTCAACACGAAAGGAAATACACTCGAACCATGTCTGACATCCTCGCTCTCGATCAAGGAACCACCTCGAGCCGCGCCATCGTCTTCAATGCCGATGGCAGACCAACCTCGAAATCACAAAAAGAACTGACGCAAATTTACCCGCAACCGGGTTGGGTCGAGCACGATCCACTCGAGATTCTGGCTTCGCAATTGCAAACCGCTCGAGAGGCGCTGTCGGGCACTTTGGGCAAACCTGTTGCCATCGGCATCACCAATCAGCGCGAAACGACGATTCTTTGGGAGCGCTCGAGCGGCAAGCCACTGCACAACGCGATTGTCTGGCAGGACCGACGCACCGCGAGCTTTTGCGATGATTTGAAAGCTCGAGGCTTGGAGGCGAGCTTCACCGCGAAAACTGGATTGCTGCTCGATCCGTA
>JANOWZ010000480.1:0-1553 GCA_031418155.1 Deinococcales bacterium | reverse complement strand
TTGCTGCGTGAACGTGCCGAGGCGCAGATTGCGCTCGCCAGACGCAACGGCTCGAGCATTGCGATGCTGTACATGGATTTGAACCGGTTCAAGGCGATCAACGATTCGCTCGGTCATGGCGCGGGCGATGACCTTCTGAAGCAAGTCGCGGGTCGTTTGCGTGAGACCGTGCGTGAGAGCGACACGCTCGCCCGACTGGGCGGTGACGAGTTCGCGCTGGTGATCGAGGCCGGTCAAGCGGATGCCGTGCGTGCCGCGCAACGCATCGCGCACCTGCTGCGCCAACCATTCAAACTCGGCGAACAAGAGGTCACGGTTCAGGTCAGCATCGGGATTGCGTTGCTGCCCGGAGACTCGCCATCGTTCGATGAACTGACCAAACACGCCGACATCGCCATGTACCGCGCCAAACGTGACGGTGGCGGACACCGCTTCTACCAACCGGAACTCGATGTTTACAGCAACGAGAAACTGCAACTCGAGCAGGAGATTCGCACCCAACTCGAGGGGGTCGGCGAAGAACTCGAGGTGCATTTCCAACCGATTGTTCGGCCCGGTTCGCTCGAGGTTGCAGGTTTTGAATCGCTGGTGCGTTGGCGTCATCCGCAGCGCGGCCTGATTCCGCCGGGAATGTTTTTGCCGACCATTGAAGATGCCGGCTTGGATGTCAACCTCGACCGTTTGGTGCTCGAGCGGGCCATCTCGCAAAATGCGCGGTGGCGATCCAACGGCTGGCGCGTGCGCGTGACCGTCAACCTCTCGAGCAAAAGTTTCAACGATCCACACCTGACCGAGTTTATTCAGGCGGCACTGAAACGACACGATCTTCCCGCCCGTTCACTGATCATCGAAATCACCGAAGGGACCGCCATGCGGGACGAGGTGCAAACCCTGGCGGTGCTCTTGCGCCTGAAAAACCTCGGTGTTTGGGTGGCGCTCGACGATTTTGGCGTGGGCCACTCGAGCCTCGCGTACCTCAAACGCTTCCCGATAGACCTGCTCAAACTTGATCGCAGTTTCTTGCAGGACCTCGAGCAGGACAAGTCTGCTCGGATGCTCGAGGGGATCATTGGTTTGGCGAGCACTTTGAAGATTGCGGTCGTGGTGGAGGGCGTGGAAACCCCGGCGCACCTCGAGTGGTTGCGTGGCAAGCAGGTGAATTTCGTGCAGGGTTATCTGACCGGTAGGCCAGCCGTGGCGAGCAGTTTTGCGCCAGCCAACCGCGACATGGCCTAAAGCCTGTGCTCGAGACTGAACTTGAATCGCTCGTGCTGCGTACCTTCAATCAGGAGAATCATCATGAAATCATTCAACACAAAAACATTCAAACTGTTGGCCTTCGGATTGTTGATCTCGAGCACCTTGATTGCGGTTGTCGCTGCGCAAAATGTCAAGCCTGCAACTGCAAAACCTGCACCGATCACGGCCACAAAGGCGCAAGGCAATTTCAAGGTCGCACCGGATTTTATTGCCGGTGGACAATGGTTCAACAGCAAGCCAATGTCGATCAAGGAATTGCGCGGAAAAGTCACCATCGTCAACATCTGGGTGTA
>JANOWZ010000479.1:0-4177 GCA_031418155.1 Deinococcales bacterium | reverse complement strand
CAACGGCAGCCGAACCAAGCCTCGGGCCTCGAGCAGACTGAACGCCTCGAGCACCACCTGAACATCCGAGTCCTGCGTCAGCGTGCGAAACTCCTGCTCGATCATCGCCTCGAGCGTTGTCGGTAGCAGGTCGTTCGGCGGAACCCGCCAGCGCCAACGCCGCCCATCGCTCCAGAGAAAACCGCGTCGGGCCAAAAACCGGGCGTGCTCGAGCACGTACAGCGGATTTCCAGCGGCGCGGTCCTGAATCCAGACGGTGGCTTCGGCTGGCGGATTTCCACTGAGTTCGGCCTGCACCAATGCCGTGGTTTCCTCGAGCGTTTTGGCTTTGAGCGGCAGTGCCTCAAAACCTGCTGGTGCGTCGCCTCTGGTTGTACCGAGCAAACCGACCCCTTTGGATCGCTTTACCACGACGGCCAAACCCTGCCAGAATTCGAGCACCTCGGGACCGGCCTCATGCAAGTCTTCAATCAGCAGCACGAACGGGGCCAGACCAGCCAAAACTGCCGCAAGCACCTCGAGCGAAACTTCGGCAGCGGTTTGCTCGAGGCTGTGTTGCTCAAGGCGGTGTTGGACCCAGGAGGACAGACGGTCTGGTTTTGGCAACAGCCGAATGATTTCCGTAATTGGCACGTTGGCCCGCACGGTCAAATGACGGCACGGGGTTAAGCGCAAGACCTCGAGCGCCGAGTGTGACTTGCCGAGGCCCGCCTCGCCGCATAAGCACACGGCCACGCCGGGTCGTTTGCGAACAATCCCGGCAAAACGGTTGATCGTGGCTTGCAGAATTCCGTTCAATTGACCCTCGAGCTTCAGGATAAGCGCCCCGATGAGGAAATGGACTTCTCGAGATTTTTCTCCAGCAATCTTTTTGGCAACTTCTCGGGACCGATCTGCAAGGCCGCAGGCAAATGCGCAAAAACCCCGTAAACGCTGACCGGCGATTGACCAGCCGCGCTGCAAGCTGACAGGCGAAAGGGGGATCAAACCTGATGAACGTATTTGAGACCGATGCGGAGGAACACGAGGGCCCGAATTACCGCCTCTGCCCACGTTGTACGCGCACGGTTCACGCCTCGTCGAATGATCATTACTGCATCAATGACGGCAGTCGAATGCTCGAAGCTTGCCCAGTCTGTGGCACAAAGATCAACAATCCCTATGCGCGTTACTGCGCGAACTGTGGCTCCGAAATGACCGGACTCGAGATCACTGGGCAGATGACGGGACTTGAAATTGCACACCAACACTGAGCAATCTCAAGCACACGCAAATCACAAGGAGACCAACATGAAAAACAGCATGAAACACATTTGGAGTCTTGCCCTGATCGGATCATTGGTCGTTCTCGCCGCCTGCGGTGGTGGCATCCCAACCGTCGAAGTCAAAGAGATTTTCGTCAAGGCCGATACTGGTCTGGACAGCAACGCGGGCACGCTCGACAAACCACTCAAGACCATCAAGAAGGCGCTCGAGTTGTGGAAACCGGGCCGAGAATTGATGCTGATCCCATCGATTTACAACGAGGTCAGCGGTGAAACCTGGCCTTACGAAGCGCCCGCCGGACTGGTGATCAAATCCACGGCCAGCGGCGTGATCTTGCAGAACGAAACGCCCGACAACAGTGGCAACCTCAAACGGGTGGCGTTCAACGTCACGAACGCGCAGATCGAAAACGTTGCCTTCAAGAATTTTGATCGCGCCCTGGTGCAAACCAGCGGCAGGCAAACCCTGAAGGGTGTGACCTTCGACGGCGGCAGCAAGGAATCCTACGCGCTCGAGTTGAGCAAGAGCGCCGAGGCGGACTGGAGCGGCATCGGTTTCAAAAACAGTGCGGTGCTGCTCAAGGACGCGGCGACCCTGAACCTGAAGGGTGCATCTTTCGAGGGAGACTCACAAATCCTGACCAAGGGCGCTTCGCAACTGAACCTCGAGAACGCCCAAACCCCGAACGGGTCGGCGGGGCTGATCCTCTGGGCCAGCGAAAGCAGCAAGGCGACCGTGAAAACCTCGAGCCTGAACGCGCAGAACAATGCGATTTACGTGTCAGGTAACGCCCAGGTCAGTCTGGAGGGCAGCTACGTCAGTTCGGTGCAATCTTCCGCGATTCGGGTGGACAGCGGCAGCCTGAGCCTGAAAGACGGCTCAGTTTCTGGATCAAAACGCTACGGAATCGAAGTCGGACAGGGCCTGAACGCCAGCATCAACGTGGACGGCTCAAGCATCTACGGGCTGTACTCGGGCATCTACCAATCCAGGGGCAGTTTGCAAGTCAAGAAGGCCCGCATCACCGCCCAGCGCGAGGCCATCACGATTCGCGGCACGGTTTTCTTTTCCTTGCGCGACAGCACGCTCGAGACCAACGGTGGCAACTCGAATGCGTTGTACATCGACACCAACGGGCAGGCGATTGGCATCTACCCGACCGACTTGGGCACGGCAGCCTCACCCGGTGGCAACACGTTCAAGGACTCCTCGAGCGGCAACACCCGCCCGCTGGTCTACATCGTGACCGGCACGGGAAGCACCACCGCAGTTCCGGTCAGTGGCAACACCTGGGCCGCCAACCTTCAGGGGGCAAACACTTCGGGGAAATACGCCGTCGGAACGAACGCTGTGGGACCATCGGTCTCGGACAAAAATTATTACGCCAGTTCCGGTGTGACCCTGAATTTCTGAACCGAGTGGTTTTTCATCCCACGCAACCCACACCCGGCACCTCACACCCAACCTCGAGCTTCGGCCTACACTACAAGCCAGACCTCAACTCACACAACCCGAAGCTCGAGCCAGAGGAGGAATCATGTACATCCGGAATCCTGTCACCGTTGTTTTGGCCATCATGCTGCTCGGATTCGCCCTCGGCGCAGGCTCGAGTTACACCCTGGTCATCAATTCTCAAACCTCAAAGGAAACAGCCATCGTGGTCGCAGGCAAAACCTACGTGCCGCTGACGGTGCTCAAATCACTCGGCATCAACTCGAGTTTGAAAGGAACCACGCTGAGGCTCTCGAACATGGGTGGCGGTGATCCAGCCTCGAACGCCACAGTGGGTGGAGCGAACCAACGCGCCTCACTCGAGGGGTGTATCGGCGAAACACTTTTCAATGGCGTCTGGCGCTTAATGGTCAAATCCGCGAATCCGATCAGCCGTTACAACGGCCAGCAATCCGGTTACAACCTGAACCTCGAATGGAAAAACGGCACGAAAACCACCACCAATGCCCTCAATACCGGCATCAAAAGCCTGAACTTGGTGCTCGAGGATGGCACGGTTTTGCAGAGCGAAGACGTTCAGAACCTGACCAACAAAAGCTTGCCACAGGGGGCCGGGGTCGCGCTGGATTTGGCGTTCTATGCCGAGTCGGGCACGCCCGCCGACAAACTCTCGAGGCCCGCAAAATTCCTGATTGAAATCGATCCGAAGGTGCTGGCCAACACTGGTGTCTCGGTGACTTACAGCACACCCAACCCGAGCTTCCGGGTGCTCTTGGATTGCCAAAAGTGACGTGCTGATGGGTGGATGCTCGAGGCTCAGAAGTTGGATTCGAGGACCATGCAAGCCTCAAGCGTCCGGCCCGAGCCTCCCATTCACGCAACTTGTTTCCCTATCATTCGAGCAAGTGCAGAAGGCCCTCAAACCTCCCTTCGGCCTCGAGAAACGGCAATAACTTACCGGATGTGGGCTACGCTAAGAAACACTTTTCCAGGTGCAAGATGCGTTCAGAAATTGTCAATCAATTGGTTCGGTCGTTCGGCGTGGTCCTGTCCAGACGCGCTGGGCTCAGTCTGGGCTTGTGGGGCGAACCCGGCATTTACATCTCAAGATTGCAGTCGTTGCAGGCATCGTCAGAAAATTCCCATCGGCAAACCGTACATTTGCGCGGCGTGCGGGTTGGAGTTGAATCGGGATGTGAATGCAGCGTTGAACATTTTGAGACTTGGGCAGGGTTTGCCCTTGGACGAGGGGAACGCGGTTGCGCGGCTCCAAAGACTCAAGAAGCCCCCGGCTTTAGCTGTGGGGTAAATCACGGTCGCATTGTGTTATGCCGCGCACCTGACAACCCGGCCACTCAGTGCTTCGTCCACTTGATTCTGCGCATTTTCGCCAAGAACGCTTCTTGCTGCAACTTCAGCACCTTGCGGGCTTGCAGCGCTCAAACGCTCCGAACCCGTG
>JANOWZ010000478.1:0-1923 GCA_031418155.1 Deinococcales bacterium | reverse complement strand
GTTGATCGACAAAATCAAAATTCGGAACCGCCATGCCGCAAGAGGTTTGCACCAGATCAATCTCGAGCACAAAAATTTGTCGCGCTCCGGGCAGCGGATTGAACTGCGCGTAAAGTTCAGTCCATTCAGCATCTCGAGGATGGACCGCTCGAGCTTGACCGAACAATCGCAAGATCATTGGTGGTCCTTCAAACGCGCAGAACATGATGGTCATGCGTGAATTCTCGAGGATGTGCGCGGCGGATTCGTTGCCGCTGCCGGTGGAGTTCAGCCAGATCACACGGTTCGGGTTGATGATGCGCAGGCTGTCCATGCCTTTTGGCGAGACGTTGACGCGACCATCGCTGGCTGCCGTGCCGACGAAAAACACTTTTTGCTTGCCGATGAATTCGTGCAGAACTGGAGAAATCTCGAGCAGTTGCTTAGCCATATTTTCCCTCCGAATCTTTCGCCGCTCGCAAATTGTTCTGCGCACCGTGAACCATCACGCTCAGGTCAGCAATAACAGAAACCATGTTAAAACCTTCCGCAACCCGTTTGGCTGCCGCCTCGCCACCGCTGGTGTACATGCCCAAACCGAGGCTGTGCGCTTTGGCAACGCTTTTGATCTGCTCAAGTGCCGCGAGAAATTCGGGTTCGGTTCCTTCATTGCTCGGCGGCAATCCCAAGCTGAGGTGCAAATCATTCGGCCCAACGAACAACGCATCCAATCCCGAAACGCTGGCGATGCTCTCGAGATTCCTGATGGCTTCCACCGTTTCGATTTGCACGATCACGGCAATTTGATCGTTCGCGGTCTGGAAGTATTCGCTGGCGTTTGTACCAAAGCTGCTCGAGGCGAAGTACGCGCCGTAACTGCGTTTTCCGACCGGTGGGTACTTGCACCATTCAACGGCTTGCGCGGCCTCCACTGCCGTGTTGACGTAAGGCACGATCACGCCCCATGCACCCGCATCGAGCGCCCATTTGAACCATTCCTCGGTGCGTTTTGAAGGCAAGCGGACGAGTGGCGCGGGACCGCCCGAATCCGCAATTGCGCCAACCATTTGCGCCATCAAATTTGGCGTGAACGCAGTGTGTTCGCAATCCACGGTCAGCCAGTCAAAGCCTTGCCGTGACATGGCTCGAGCCGTTTCCAAACTGGGAATGCTCAGCCAAGCACCGTAGCTGGCCTGTCCGGTTTTAAGTGTGGTTTTGAGTGGATTGGTGCGCATCGTGGTTTTCCTTAAAGGCTCGAGAATCAATCTTCAGAGCATTTCGCGGACATCGACCACGCGACCACTCACAGCGGCAGCGGCGGCCATGATCGGACTCATCAGTAGGCTTCGCGCTCCCGGTCCTTGACGGCCTTGGAAATTCCGATTACTGGTGCTCGCCACGTAATGACCGCTCGGGGCTTTGTCCTCATTCATCGCCAGGCACATGCTGCATCCTGCTCCGCGCCATTCGAATCCGGCATCGATGAAAATCTGATCCAATCCTTCGGCCTCCGCCTGTGATCGCACGGCTTTGCTGCCCGGAACCACAATCGCGTTGACATGGCTCGAGACTTTTTTGCCCTTCAAGACTTTCGCCGCTTCTCGCAAATCTTCGAGTCGTCCGTTGGTGCAGCTTCCGATGAAGACTTGATCGACGGGCAATCCGGCGATCGCTTGGCCTTGCTCGAGGCCCATGTATTCGAGTGCGGAAACCAGGGCGCGTTGTTCTGCCGCGTCGCTGAGTTCTTCGCTGCGTGGGATGTGGCTGCGCACGCCTGCGCCTTGGCCTGGATTGGTGCCATACGTGACCATCGGCTCGAGTTCGCTGGCGTTCAAGGTCAGTTCGCGGTCGAAGGTTGCGTCACTGTCGCTGACCAAGGTTTTCCAGTACGCGACGGCGCGATCCCAAGCTTCGCCTTTTGGTGCGTAAGGCCGACCTTTGATG
>JANOWZ010000477.1:0-4033 GCA_031418155.1 Deinococcales bacterium | reverse complement strand
AGTGCCACGTTCTCGCGGGCGCTCATGCTGTACTGCCCGTAATCTTGAAAGATGATGCTCATCTGTGTCTGCACGCTGCGTGGCGAAAATCGCGTGACATCCAATCCGTTAAAGAGAATCCGGCCCGAGGTTGGCTCGAAGAGTCGCGTTAGCAATTTGACAATCGTGGTTTTGCCAGCGCCGTTCTCACCGACCAACGCGAGGGCATGACCGCTCGAGACGGTGAAATTCACGCCCTTGAGAACATCTCGAGTCGTGAGCGGATAGCGAAAACCAACGTTCTCAAAAGTAATCGTGTGAATTGGTCCAACCCAAGTTTCACCCGCATCCAAATCTCGGGCGGGCAACTCGAGGAACTCAAACAGGTTTCGCATGTACAGCAAGCTTTGATAGATGCCGGAGAATCCCGAAAGCAAACTCGAAAATTGATTTTGCACCTGCGCAAGTCCGCCAACGAACAAGGAAAAATCTCCGACAGTGATCAGTCCGGCGGCGGCTCGGGCCAGCACGCTCAAGGTTGCGAATCCGACGAGGATTGCCGAGCCGAGCGACGCACCGAGATTCCAGGCGCTGCGACGGTAAATCAAGTTGACGAGTTGACCGCGAAACTTTTTGTAATACTCGCCCCAACGTGAAAGCAGGTATTGCTCGAACCCGAACAGCCGGACTTCCTTGACCAACTGATCCGAGGTCAGGATCGAACCCAAGTAATTCTGCACACGAGCGTCCTGCGTTTGACGGCGAATCATGCGGTAGCTTTCCGCGCCGAAACGGTTCGAGACGATCACTCCGGGCAGCGTTGCTATCAAAACGAGCACAAGCACCAACCAGCCCAACCTCGAGAGCAACGCGCCAATTGAGACCAGTGTGATGATCGCCTGGGCCAGCGAGAGGAGTTGCAAGGCCACGCCGATTGGACGGAAACCAACCTCGTTGTAAGCGTTTTTGAGCGCGTCATAGGTCGAAGCGTTCTCGAAGCGTTCCACCTCAAGGTTCGCGGCTTTGCCCAGAATCAGCATGGTGGTGCGGTACTGCAAGCTGTCGCCAAGCAACTCTCGAGACGCACCTTGTATGGCCCCAATCAGGGTCAGGAAAACGCCAATACCGACTTGAATCGCCAACAATCCAATCAGGGTTCCGTAAGCGTTCTCGAGCTTGCCCTGCACGGCCAAGGCCACATCGTCTAGAAGCAGTTTTGCCACCCAAAGGCTCGCGGCGGGCGCAAACGCCTGTAAGAGGCTCGTCACGGCGATCACAAAGGCATGGGTTGGGCTTGAGGACCAGACGAGTTTCAGCGTGGCCCGCAAATCCTGAAGCATTACAGTGGTGGAGATTTTCGTTTCTCGAGCGACGGGACCGCGCATCGAGGGGGGCAGGTTCGGAGCAGTCATCAACCCAATCTACGCCCTGAAGTAGTGGTGCGCCCCACCTGAATGGACGGGCTACGTTTTACCCTGTTGGGTTCTCACCCTGTTTGAGGTCGTAGGCTCGGCCCTTCCAGTGCACCCGGCCCGCCTCGTGTCGCCGGTAACTGGTCAGGGCAATCGCAATCCAACCGAGCACCGCCACCGGTTGAGTCAATGACAACCAGAGCGGAAAGCCGAATTGATAATCGCTCGCGGCGCGACCGGCGACGCTGGCCACGACGGCCACGAGTGGCCAGACTGGACTCGAGCCGGTCGCCAAACTCCAGATCAACCAGACCCACGGCAACACAAAACCGAATGTAAAGCCAAAAATCGCCAAGCCCAGGTTTGGGATGCTAGAGCCTACATTGATGAAGGCGGCTTTGGCAAAGCCATTGAAGGCATCCACGGTCGAGTCGTACATTTTGCAGGTCACAACCCCTCGGGCGTTCATGAATTCAAAGCGCATTCCGGCCCGCTTGATCGACTTGGCCAACAGCATGTCCTCGAGAATGCTACCGCGCACCCCGAAAAAGCCATCCACGCGCTCGAGCGTGCGGCGTTTGAAGGCCAGCAATTGACCGTTCGCCGAGACCGTCCCAGGATAGCGCGGATCGGGCACCAACCACATCGGCAGGAAAGCGACCAAACTCCAGGCCATGAACGGTTGAATCACGCTCGAGAACCAGCCGGATAGCACCTGTTCGGGCCAGCCGGACAGCGCATCGCATTGGGTGCGCTCGAAGGCGGTCACGACCGTTTGAATGGCGGTCGGATTCCAGAGCGTGTCCGCGTCGGTGAAGATCAGCAAATCGCCCTTCGCCGCATCGATCAATTGTTGGCAGGCGTTGGGTTTACCCAACCATCCCGGCATCAATGGGCCTCCCGGCACGACCCGAAACCTCGAATCCATCAGCGCAAACGATTGCGCCACCTCAAGGGTACGGTCGGTGCTGTGATCGTCGAGCACCACGACCTCGAAGTTCGCGTGGGTCTGTGCGGTCAGGGTTGGCAGCAGGGCTGAAAGGTTCGCCTCTTCGTTGCGGGCCGGAATCAGGATCGAAACGAGCGGCGCACTCGAACTGGGAGCTGGGATGCCGGGAGCTGGGATGTCGGGAGCTGGGATGGTGGCGTAGGAGTGCAGTCGAGGAAACCTTGGGGCGTTCCAGAGTGTGAACAGGCTCAATCCAATCAACGGAATCAGGAGAAGCCACATCATGAAAGCACTTCCTGGCTCGAGGGTCCCGCAACAATGAAGTGCATTGCGTCCATTCTGACCGGTGAATGTGTGAAGGTGCAACATTTGGGCCGACAAAGTTGAGAATCAAGCCCTCAGGTTCGAGATTCTCGGTCTGAATTCCGGTCTGAATTTGCTGGGGACCGATTGCGCGGTATCATCTCGAGGCTCTGAAGCACCGGTCTGAAGAGAGCGGACTGCTCGGACCTTGGAGGCTTTCGTGTACGAGTTACTGGTCTTAACCAAATCGGGTCGTGAAATCGTGGTCGGTCGTGCCGCATCGACCGAGGAAGCAAAACAACTTTCCGAATCCGCCACGCAATTGCTCGGCGGTTTGAAGGTTGCGCAGGAACGCAACGATGTTGTGGTCGTGCAATCCGACGAAAACGTCTACTGGATTCTGCCGACCGAAATTGAGGGCCTGAGTCTATATCGAGTACCGGACGGTGAGACGCAGGGGACCAGCACTTTCGGTATCCTCAGACCATCCTGAAGTAACCGTCTATTAGCGCTGGTGCTCGCGCCCGCCGTGAGCACAGAAGACTTGCTTGAAAACGGACTCGAACGGAAAAACCCCAACTCGAGGTTTCATGACTCGGATTGGGGATTCCTCGCTTATGCAGGTTTGAGCTTGATTTGTGGTGCGGGCCGCTCGGGTGTGTTCTCGGGTATTTCGGACTTTTCTGGCTCCGAATCCCGGTTGGGCAAATCGCCCCCCTCGAGCAGAATCTGAAATTCTTCTCCGGTCAGTGTCTCGCGCTCGAGCAACATGGCGACGATGGAGTGCATGACCTCACGGTGTTTTTCGAGCAACGCCCGAGCCCTCGAGTATTGCTCTCCGATGATTGTTTTGATCTCTGCATCGATCATCTGTGCGGTGTCGTCGCTGTAATCGCGGCTGGTCATGCCTGGTCCGAGAAATGATTCCTGCTCGCTCGAATGAGCGATCAAACCCAACCGTTCGCTCATGCCCCATTCCGTGACCATCTTCCGAGCAATGTTCGTGGCTTGTTGAAAGTCATTCTGAGCCCCAGTGGTGACATCGCCAAACTCGAGGTCTTCGGCTGCCCTGCCCGCCAACGCCACGCCGATCCGGTCGAGGTGTTTGTTCTTCGAGTAGTGCATTTGATCGCTTGGCATGGGCATCATGTACCCTGCTGCTCGACCCCTGGGTACGATGGTCAGTTTGTGCACGCGATCTGCCATTGGTAAGAGGTTCGCTGCCAGAGCATGTCCGACCTCATGGTAAGCGGTGATGCGTTTGTCCGCGTCACTGATGACCCTGGATTTGCGTTCTGGTCCCATGACCACCCGGTCGGCTGCCTCATCAATGTCTTTGTAACTGATTTTGCGTCTCGCACTTCTGGCGGCCAGGAGTGCTGCCTCATTC
>JANOWZ010000476.1:0-7240 GCA_031418155.1 Deinococcales bacterium | reverse complement strand
GCCATGATTTCTTGTCCGATGTAGCAGCCTTTTTTGTATGAGATTGCAAACTCGAGGCCGGTTTCTTGTGGCAGCATTCCGAGAAAATGATCGGCATGAGCATCTGGAATTCCGGCCAGGATTCGTGCTTGCTCGAGGTTTTCCAATTGTGTCAATTCCATGATCTCGAGCCATTGTTGAAGCGTGTCGGCTTTGCTGGCGAGCACGTGAATATCCAGTCCGATGCCGAGGCCACGGTCAATTTTCGCGGTCAGCAGGGTTGCGTCAATTTCGGTCCGCAACTGTTGAACGTTTGGGCCATCAAGATCGAAACCAAGTCTGGCAGCAACCTCGAGCATTGCCTCGCCTGTCAAATGCACAACCCGAATCTTGTCTGTGATGTCCTCGAGTTGCACGTCGTCAAACACCACGTAGCGTTTCAATCGCTCGAGAACTTGCGATCCCATTCCCAGCGCGGTTTGCAAATAAAGATCGTCCGTGCGTTTGAAGACTCGAACATCGAATTCGATCTGGCCTTTGGCGTTCAGGATCAGCGCACGTTGCGCTCCCGGTGTCGGCAGGCCGCGCACATCGTTGGTGCTTTGCCCATGCACGAAGGGAATCCGGTCGGAGCCAGTGACGCGAACCGCGCCTGAGGGAATCCAGTAATAGTGTTTGCCGAGATCGGTCATGCCTCGAGTTTCACACATTCAGGCTGGGATTTCCGAATCGAGCAACACAGGCCAGCCAAACTCGAGTGCCCGCGAAAGGGCCTGCATCGCTTCGGGAATTTTCCATTTGCTGCGGTCTCGGGGGCCGACCATATTGGAAATACCGCGCACCTCGAGACAGAGAATGCCGTGTTTGAAGGCGACATGCGCCATGCCTGCGCCTTCCATGCCTTCGACGAGTGCTCCTGGAACCTGCGCCTCGAGCCGTGAGGCGGCCTCAAATGTGCCTGTAACGGTCTCGAGGGTTAGGAATGGCCCGTTGGCGATGGCGGCGGCCTCAGAGAACGGGATGCAGTGCGAGGCGACCGGGATCGAGTTGAAAATCTTGCTCCCAGCTTGCTCGAGGAGCGGAAATCCCAGTCGCTCGAGGTTGAGGAATCGTGTACCATCCATCGCGCCGAGGCCCGCGTAGATGATCACGGTGGAAACGGCAGCATCACCGGGTTGTAGGCCGCTGTTCGGGTACGCGCCGCCGATGCCCACGCTGAGGACCAGGCTGGGTTGATGCTCGAGGATTCCGGCTTGTGTGGCGAGGGCCGCATTGACCGCACCAACACCGGAGACGACGGTGATTGAACGCTCGAGTTTGGGCAACCGTGCCGCCTCGAGCGCTGTGGCAACCACGATCATGATCGGTTTCATTTCGAGAGCATGGGAATCAGGACCAGCACCTCGAAACTTTCGTACCAGGCGGCGATCACCAGGACGGTCACAGCGACCGGCAGGCATTTGACGTAATCGCGCACCGCCATCGCGTATGGAATGCGGTTGATGATCCTGGCGAGCATAATGCCGCTGGCGGCAACCACGTAAAAGTACGCGGCAAATTCGATGATGATCGTTGGGATGTGCAACAGGAACGAATTGCCACTCAGTCCGACCGGTGAGAGCACGAAGCCGTAAAAGATGGTTTGCGCAAAAAACATGATGTAGGCGGGCACCGCGAACAGGAAGCCGCTGATGAAGGCGATGGCGACCCCGGCCCGCAGGTTGTTCAGGGTGATGCCGAACGCACCGCTGGCGACCCCATTCGTGGCGAGCTTCTCGAGGCCACCTTGTGAGAGTGCTCCGGCGGCAAATTCTTGGAAGAGTTCGACAAATTTGGGTTGCGAGAATCCGGCGATTGCTCCAATCACGAACAATCCGTACAAAACGATGTTCGTGCCGAGGTACACGCCAATGTTGGCTCGAGTGATGATCAGTGATTCTCGAATCCAGGTGCGCCAAATGGTTGGTGTCACGACCGCCCAGGCGAGCAGCGCGGTCAGGGCGACAAAAATCCACGCGCCGACTGGCGTGAAGACCTCGCCGGGAATCAGGGTGACGTTCGGGGATTCTCGGGCGCTGCGAACCTGCCAAACGCCTCCGATTTTCTCGAGCCGGACGCTGAGGGTCGCATCCTCGCCATCGACCGAGATCGGGTATTTGTAGAGGCGTTGCGTGGCGTTCGCAGCGAACAGTTCGCGCAGGTCAAAGGCAACCTGGGTGCGTTTTTCAGGTTGGCTGAAAAGAAGCAATTTGCGCAGCGCCTCGAGTTGCGCGTCGCCCGATTTTGCGCCCGCCTTCATGGTTTCTTCCATCGAGCCGTGCAGCTTTCCGGCCAGCCAGTCTTTGGCAGCAAGGTCCGCAATGGTGTCGGCGGCAAGATCGACGGGCGGTTTGGAAACGACGGTCGCCTGGGTGGTTTGGGCGAAAGTGCTGAACGTTGGGCCAAACAGCAGGCTCAACGCGAGGAACATGGCGAACAGTCGAGAAGAAATCATCGAAGCATTCTACTCGGGCTTTGGCTTGGCGATTGTGGTTTTCAGATCTCCACCGGTTCGGCGAGCGCCCCATACGTGCCGGGTCCAACGTGCGAGGCGATCACGGGGCCGGTTTGAAGGACCGCAAACTCTTCAATGCCCAAGTTTCGGCCCGCCTCGCGCAACGGTTCGACATCTTCGGCTTTGTCGGTGTAAATGTAGGTCACGCGCAGTTTCGGATGCTTTTCTTTGAGCGCTTTCAGGTTGGCAATCATGTCCTCAAGCGCCGCCCTTGAGCCGCGCACGCGACCGGCAGCCTCGACCTTTCCGGCAACCAAATGCAGGATGGGTTTGATGTTCAACAGGCCGCCGATCAGGGCTTGCGCCCCGCCGATGCGACCGTTTTTCTTCAAGAAATCGAGCGATCCGACCGAGAATCGCAAATTAATAACCTGTTTGGCCCGCTCAAGCACGGCGATCACGTCTTGCAGGCTCGAACCGGTGTTCAACAGGCGCACGGCGCGTTCAACCATCATCGACAGGCTCCCGGCGGCGGTCAGGGAATCAAAGACCGTGACCTTTCCGGGCAGGGTTTGTGCCGCCAGGTTCGCGCTTTGAAACGTGCCGGAGAGTTTGCTCGAGATGGTGATGCACAAGACATGCTCGGCCCGTTCGAGGGCTTTTTTGAAGGCGTTCTCAAAATCGACCGGGGTCGGTTGGCTGGTGCTCGGCATGGCCGCGCCCTCTTTGACCCCTTGAAAAATCGTGCTGGTGTTGATCTCAAGGTGGTCTTTGAGGACCTGACCTTTGAAATTCACGTACAGCGGCACGACCTCGACTCCAAGTTGGGCTGCGAGGGCATCGGGCAGGTCGGATGTGGAATCGGTGACGACGGCGACGTTCATGATGGCCTCCAAGATTGATCGGGCAGGGTGATACAAACGGGCGATGTTGGGTGTTCGGTTGCGCGAAGAGTAACACGGCTCAGGTCATGGTTTTGCATGCAAAGCTTGCATTTGAGACCGTGAACTGAGTTCAATCAAACTCGAATTTGCGCTTCTGGTTGAGCGTTGTATCCTCGAGCCATGCGTTTCGTCCGAGTTTTTCTGATTCTGAGTTCGATCCTCTGCCTGATTGGGTTGGGGTTTGCGCAATCGAACAAAACGGTGCGCATCGCTGCTGCCGCCGATCTGCAACCGGCGCTCGAGGAAATCTCCCGGCAGTACATGCAAGGTCATCCGGGAATCACGGTGCAAACCACGTTCGGCTCGAGTGGCAAACTCGCGCAGCAAATTCTCGAGGGGGCTCCGTTTGATGTGTTTTTCTCGGCGGATGAATCGTTTGCGCTCAAACTCGAGAACGCGGGCAAGCTCGAGGCGGGCACACGCAAGATGTACGCGGTTGGACGGATCGTGGTTTGGATTCCGAACCGCTTGGGATTGGATGTCGGTAAACTCGGTGCCAAAGTGCTGCTCGAGCCAAGCATCAAACGCATCGCCATCGCCAACCCGGAGCACGCGCCATACGGTCAGGCGGCGGTTTCACTGCTCGAGAACTCGGGATTACTCGAGGCGATCAAACCCAAATTTATTTACGCCGAGAACGTCGCTCAGGCAGCCCAGTTCGCTTTGACCGCTGCCGATGCGGGCATCATCGCGCTCTCAACCGCCAAGACCGAAGCCATGTCCAAGAACGGATCGTATTGGCTCGCGCCGCTCGAGTCGCACAAACGCTTGAATCAAACCTATGGGGTTGTCACGGGCGGCAACCGGCCCGAGGTCAGGGCGTTCGTTAAGACGCTCTCGAGCAAGTCATCCCGAATGATCCTCGAGAAGTACGGTTTTCTGATTCCGTAACCCGATCAATCATCATTTTTGAACCTTCCGCTGTGACACAAAATGACTTTGCGTCTTCAGATTTTTCGCTGTGACCAGACCGTTCAAAAATGATCTGGCCCGACCTGTCATAATCCACGAACGTGCTCGCCGCTTTTGCCCTCTCGATTCAACTCGCGCTGCTGTCCTGCCTGATCTTGCTCGTGATCGGCGTGCCGCTCGCTTGGGCTTTGGCCCGCAAGAAATTCGCTGGTCGGCGCGTGCTCGAGGCCATCTTCTTACTGCCATTGACGCTGCCACCAACCGTGCTCGGGTTTTACCTCTTAATGCTCTTGGGTCAGAATGGCCCACTGGCTCGAGGTTTGGGCATCACTTGGGCATTCAGGTTTGAGGGCCTGCTCTTGGGTTCGGTGCTGTTCAGTTTGCCGTTCGCACTGACCGCCTTCCGCGAGGCGTTTCGTGCGATTGACAGCGAATTTCTCGAGGTGGCCCGTTGTTACGGCGCGAGTTGGCAACAGACGTGGCTTTACGTGATCTTGCCGCTGTCATGGCCTGGAATCTTCTCCGGTTCGCTGCTGGCGTTTGCGCACACGCTCGGCGAGTTCGGTGTGGTGCTGATGCTTGGTGGCAGCATTCCGGGACAAACGCAAACGATTAGCATTTACCTGTACGACCTGGCGCAAAGCCTGAAGTTCGAGGAGGCCAACCGGCTTGCCGCGATCCTGCTCGTGACCTCGTTCGTGATTCTGTTCGTGGCCCGCACGCTCGAGGAACGCTGGCGCGAGAACACGGGTCGGTGATCTCTAATCGGACGCAATGACTGTTTGGCTTGCTCAATCCCGAGTCAGCACAACCTTGAACCCCTCGAGCGGTCCGTGCTCGAGCACAAACTCTGGGAGCACTTTTCCATTGACCTCAACCCAGGCCCGTTGCCTCCCATCATGTCTCCCAAGCGAAAAAAGGTTTTCTGATCGGAGGTCAGTTCATGCAATCGGCCAAACGAGCACGGCATCGATCAGACGTTGCGGGGTCAACTTCACGCCTCAAGTGTACTTGGCAGGTTGCAGCTCGAACGCTGGTTTTTCCCGAGCGACAGGGCGACCTTCGCCTGTGAACACCTCGAGTTCAGCAATTCGTCGCTCGAGGTTGCATTTTTGCAGGTCAGCAAATGATCGGTCATGACTCGAGTTCACCGGAACGCTTACGGATTCAAGTTCTCCACGATTGGCGTACCCTTCAGCCCAACCGTGTTGATCGCCTCAATCTTTTTCGGTTGTGTTTTCTCGAGCGCCTGTTGTGCCAGCAAGCGCCGATCCTGCGGGTGAACGCCCCAGATTTGACCCCAAGGTTGGTAAATGCTGCGCATCGTGTCGCGCAATTTGCGCCCATCGTTGAAGGTCACGACACGAGTCACGTACAAATCGAATCCGGGTTGTGCCGTGTCGATCAATCGGGTGCGTCCAAACCGGGTTTTGTCATCCGCAATGAAACGGGCCGGTCCGGGCGGCAGCGAGCTCGTGATCGTCGCTTTGGACACCCAGGCTTTGCGGTCCGGGCGCGTGCCGTACAAATTGAACGTCAACCATTTGCGCCGAACGTTCCAGAAGGCCCGAATGTACAACGGTACGCCCGTGTCGTTGCGGAACTTGAAATTCTTCCACGGTTCGTAGACGGTGGCCTCGAGCCCAAGCGGGTCGTAGTAATGCACGCGGTACGAATGCCAGTTGCGTTCGACAATCGGTAGGCCGCCCTGGTACGCGGCGCGAAAAATCGTGGTTGAAACCTGACAGATGCCACCACCGACATCTTTCTCGAGCGTGCCGTTCTTGATGATGTACCCGAGCACGAACCCGGTTTTTTCGGTGATGCCACCAACAGCCTTGTTGAAATCGAAGATCGCACCCGGTTCGATCACCTGGCCATCCAAGCGGCTCGCGCCGTTGACGATGTTGGCGACACGAAAATCGGGTGAACCCCAGAAGTTAGACGTGCCCGAGGCGAACAAATACTGCACACCTCGAGCCTGCAAGTACTTCGGGATCGGCAAAGCCCGCGCTCGGGCTTCGCTGCTCGAGAGGTTCGGGCTTGAAACAAGCGCTGTGATGAGCGCAATCAGGATGCAGATCAATGGGGCGCATCGGGTCATGACCGTACTGCATACCAGGTTGAATGCCCGGTGCGCAATTCGGTTTCACATCCTCGAGCGTTTTGTCTTGAGGGATTGTTCAAGGAATGGTCATGGCACTGGACTGAAAGTCGAATCGGTGAAGGCTCGAGAAATGTTGGTTTGTGCCGGTAGCGCTGGGTTATCTGGAGTCCAAGCTGCGTTTGTTGCCAATACGATCACGTAATACTGCTTGGTTGAATCAAGTGCAATATTGCGAAATTTCAGATTCGTGCTGGCCGTTCTGATGTTTGCTCCCGGAACTACCGTGTCTGCCTGTGGGCTGGGATTGTCCTGCAAAATGGTGCCAAGAAATCCGTTTGCACCGGCGGGCGCAGTCCAACTGAGATCGGCTTGAATGGTCGTGACATTACTCAGAGTGATACCAGTGACCAGTGCAATGCTGCTGCTTGGATCGATCTCAAAACTACTCGAGAAACTGTTGCCATTCACGCTCGTGGTGGCCTGGTATGTTCCAGCAACTGCCGGAATCAGGGCACGCCAATCGAAATCAATCCCCCACGTAAACGGATTGTGGTTGAGACTGACAGGTGTACCTGTCGTATTCCAACCACTTGGCCCAGTGATGCTGATGGTGGCAGTTGGTGTGCTGCCGTCAGCGAGACGAAGCTTGGTGACAAAAGCAGTGCCAGTGTTGACACCTTTATAAACTCCACCGGACACCTCGAGCCCAAAGGTGGTTTGAACGGCACTTTCACCCTTGATGCTGTCGGTTGTGGCCGAAATTTTGACCGTGCCGAGGCGTTTGGCCGTGACCACGCCAGCAGC